>JAQTVG010000127.1 GCA_028706895.1 Candidatus Omnitrophota bacterium | reverse complement strand
CCATCTCTTAATCTCCTTTAATTGGGGACAGCGCCCAATTTCAAACATAGCAACTTAAACGAAATTGGGCGCTGTCCCCAATTATTATACTGTCAAGTTGTAACTCGACTCAATTGTCTTCACCAAGTCAACGAGCAATAAATTCGTAGGCACAGGAATGCCTGACTCCTGCCCCTGGCGCACAATCACGCCATTAATAAAATCTATCTCGGTACGCTTTTTCTTAAGCACATCCTGCAGCATACTGGATACGTTGGTGGCGGTGGCTTCACAGACCGCTTCAACCTTAGCCAGCGGGTCATCATAAATAAGTTTAATTCTTTTTCTTTTGGCTACGCGGATTGCCTCAGTAACTGCTTCCCGCAAGACCCTGCGCGTGCCTTCAAAATCCATGAGCTTTCCGTTATTTAAATGCGTTATCGCAGTCAAGGCGTTTATGCCTACATTAATAATTAGTTTTGACCATAAGAGGCCCTTTATATCGCGTGATATCCTCGTCTCAAGGCCAACTTTATTGAAAATCTCGCGTATTGAACGCATTTCAACCGGAATTTTACCGTCCATTCTACCGATTACAGTCTCCCCCTGCCCGGCGTGCCTGACCTTGCCTACTTCAAGAAGGGTCGCGCCCAAATTAGTCGCTCCACCGATTACCCTCTCGCTGCCGACAATTTCATTGATAATTTCAATATTACCGATACCATTCTGTAGCGTCAGGACCCGCGTATTCTCACCCAACAGAAACTTTGCCTGCGTAACTGCTTCTTTAGTATCGTAAGACTTAACGGCAATAATAATCAAGTCTGCCTTGCCTATTTCTTTAATATCTACACTGGCCTTTACAGGTGAATGCCAATAACCTGTAATCCCTTCAATTGATATGCCGTTTTTGTGGATATGCGCTGCGCGCTCTTTATTTTTATCCAGAAACCAGATTTCTTCCCTGGATTTAGATAGAAAATTCGCCAATAAGCATCCCATTGCTCCAGGCCCCACAATCACAATTCTCATATTTGCCCTCCACTGAGCGCAGGTACAAAGTTATCCAACTTATTTATTACTTTCTGGGATTTAAGCTCTTTTTCTAAATGAAAGGTTAAAAAAGCATTTAAAATTATATTTAATTCTTTTTTGATCTGCGGGTTCATGCCCAAATTAAGATTACTCCTGAAATCGTTCCTTTCAATATGCAATATAGAAGCTACCGTGCCTCTGAATATAGTGCGCGACTTTAAGTCCTTATGATAACAACTTGCGCAAAGCAGCCCGCCGAATACAAAACTGAATTTTGAATGGCCGTTAATCCTTGAGGCGCAGATAACGCAGGAATCAAAATGAGGCTTAAAACCGGAAAACGCCAGCATTTTAATTTTGAATATGGTCATAATTTTATCGGGGTTATCAGTTATAACCAGTTCCTTAAGGCATGTCGTAGCCAGGTCAAAGACTTCTTCATTCTTGTCTTCCAGAGGCATAACTTCGTCTATAAGCTCCATCATCAGGCTTGCCACTCCTATTTTAGAGATATTCTGCCTGACCGGGGCAAAATTATCCCTTATATCGCACTGCGATACCAGGTGCAGCGCTGAATTTATCTTTTTGTAGAACACAATATCATTATGCGAAAAGGATTCTAGTGTGCTGGCAAATTTAGCCGGTTCCTTCCTTATTCCTTTAAGGAGCCCGCTCATTTTTCCAAAATCCCTGCTGAAAAAATTAACAATCAGGGATGTCTCGCGGAAATCCCATTTTCTTAAAACTAATACTTCGGTTTTATGTATAGACATTTTTCAAGTAGTTGTGCCTCTTTTTTGCGCATTATTAATTTATCTTTTTTGGCGTGGTCGTCATAACCTAAAATATGCAGGACGCCGTGGATTATATATAAATAAAGCTCAGATAGGGCGTTTGTTTTGAATACGCCGGCATTATCAATTGCCCTGTCCGCGGATATTACAATGTCGGCAAAGAGCTTAGCGGGGCTCTTTGGCTCGGTGACGTCAAAAGCAATAACATCGGTAGGCCTGTTTTTCCCGAGATATTTTAAATTAAGCTCCCTGATTTTTTTATCGTTTACAAAAGAAACGGTTATCTCGCCTTTTTTTCTGATACCTTCTGATGATAAAACGTTCTGGACTGTTTTTATTACTTCTCTGGAATTGACGGGAACTTTATTTTGCAGGTTTATTATGGTTATTTTCACTGCCGTTTTTCTGGCTCTCAGGATAGGTTATACGCGCGTGATATATCCCAGTCAGGATGCGAATAAATACAGCGGAAATCTTCTCAAGGTCGTTAAGGGTCAAATCACATTCGTCAAGCTGCCTGTCAATAAACTTATTGTTAATAATTTTATGCACTACGTCGGCGATATTGGTAGATGTCGGCTCTTTTAAGGCCCTGGTCGCAGCTTCTACCGAATCCGCCAATAATACTATGGCGGCCTCTTTTGTGTTTGGCTTTGGCCCAGGGTAACGGAAGCCCTCTTCTTTTACCTCATGGTCTTCTTCTAATGTCTCAAGCGCGCGGCGGTAAAAATAATAAACAAGGCTTGTCCCGTGGTGAGTCTGGATAAAATCTATTAAGCGGGGGCTTAGTTTATATTTTTTCGCAAGCTCCAGGCCTTCATTAACGTGGTTCATAATCACGAGTTTACTCATGCTCGCGGCTAAATGATCGTGTTTGCTGCTCTTCATATCCTGATTTTCGCTGAAATATTCCGGCTTTTCGAGCTTCCCGATATCGTGATAATATGCCCCGATCCTGGCTAAAAGCGCGTTGGCGCCTATTGCCTGGCTCGCAGCTTCGGATAAATTACCGACAACCAGGCTATGATGATATGTCCCCGGGACCTCCATAACCATCCGTTGTAAAAGCGGATGGCCAAAATCAGCCAATTCCAATAAACTGATATTCGTTACCGTCTTAAACAGGTATTCAAAAATCGGCAGGACCCCCAGCACGACTATGCTGGATACCATTCCGTTTAAAAGAAACATAACATAACGATGCGGGTATCCAAACCTGAAGTTATCAATAAAAAACAACGCTATAACTTGCACAACGCCTACAATAAAACCGGCGCGTATAATTGTCCCGCGTTTACGCGCGCCCCTGACCAGGATAATAGACAATATACCGCTGATCAAAAATATTATTCCGGCGTCAACATCATTAATCAGGTATGCCACGCTTACCGAAGAAGCAAATGTAATCAATAAAGACAAAACCACCTCTTCAAATAATAGCGCCGATAGCATGGGAATCAAAGCAAAAGGTATATAATAAATCGGCTTGCCTTCCTGTATAATAAAAAAGCTCATCACAAAGATGAGCACGAAAAAGAAAGACAAGTGCAACAAGTTATAATTTTTTACAAATAACTTCGCGTAAACAAACATACAGACCAGGAATAAAGGAATAACAAAATTCACTCCCAATAGATAACTAATAAGAAAAACAAAAATTATCCCTATGGCCAATTTCGCGGTTTTTTTGCCAAAATGGCTGAATTTTTGTAATAGGGGGATTATTTTTTGTTTATTTATTGCGGGTAACTTTATCATAAGCTTCAATAATCCTCTGGACAAGCGCGTGCCTTACCACATCAAACCCGGTAAAGTAAATAAGCTTTATTTCGGCGATATCTTTTAATATATCCTGCGCCTGAAGCAGTCCTATGGGCTTTCCGTCGGGCAAGTCGCTCTGCGTCATATCTCCGGTAATAACAGCCTTGGAATCAAAACCTAAGCGTGTCAGGAACATCTTCATCTGCTCGGCTGTGCAATTTTGCGCTTCATCTAAAATAATAAAAGCGTCATTAAGTGTCCTGCCGCGCATATAAGCAAGGGGCGCTACCTCAATGATGCCGGTTTCAATATACTTTTCAATGCGTTCGGCATCCATCATGTCGTAAAGCGCGTCATACAAGGGCCTTAGATACGGCGATATCTTCTCATACATATCCCCTGGCAAAAAACCGAGGGATTCCCCCGCCTCAATCGCAGGACGGGTAAGAATAATCCTGCGTACCTCTTGTTTCTTTAGCGCCTCAACCGCGCAAGCCATAGCCAGGTATGTTTTCCCTGTGCCTGCA
>JAQTVG010000126.1 GCA_028706895.1 Candidatus Omnitrophota bacterium | reverse complement strand
TTTCAGCAGTCGGGATGCTTTCTACTTTAGGTATTACTTTAGCCACCGACGCTTATGGCCCGGTAGCGGATAATGCCGGAGGCAATGCCCAGATGGCTGGATTAGACCCTGAAGTGCGCCGGCGTACAGATGCCCTGGATGCATTAGGAAATACAACAGCCGCTACCGGTAAGGGGTTTGCGATAGGTTCGGCAGCCTTGACTGCATTAGCCCTAATCGCTGCTTATCGCGACCAGGTGGGCCTTGCCGGCAGGGAGATGAAATTGAGCCTGATGGATCCGAATGTCCTGGTGGGTTTATTTATCGGAGGCATGCTGCCTTTTCTATTCTGTTCAATGACCATGCGCGCAGTGGGCAGGGCTGCCTCTAAGATTGTTATGGAGGTGCGCAGGCAATTTAAGGAGATTGCCGGATTGATGGAAGGAAGGTCTAAGCCGGATTATGCCCGTTGCGTTACCATAGCCACTACTGCCGCGCAGAAAGAAATGATCTTGCCTGCGCTTCTTGCAATAATAGCGCCTATTTTAGTAGGTTTATTGATAGGGGTTGAAGGGGAGATAGGTCTTCTTACCGGAGCTACGGTTACCGGATTTGTCCTGGCGATAATGATGGCTAATTCAGGAGGCGCTTGGGATAATGCCAAGAAATATATAGAAGAAGGCCATCATGGAGGCAAAGGTTCTCCTGCGCATAAGGCAGGGGTAGTAGGAGATACGGTGGGGGATCCTTTTAAGGATACCTCAGGTCCTAGCTTGAATATCCTGATCAAGCTTATGTCCATGGTTTCTATAGTTTTTGCCTCATTTGTCCTCTCACACAGTTTCTTTAAATAGGTAAGTAATTCCGTATAGATTCTTAATTTGGCTGCTCTCTCTTTTAGAGAGGGCAGCCTTTTTTGTTATCTGACGCAACACCATGACTGGTAAGGCCAGAGATGTGGAGATTCACCTTGTTCGGGTGAGATTGCCTCCAGCGAATTCTTTGGAAGGGGTATATGATTGGATATAGGCGTTCCTCGCAACCCAAATAGTCCACTATTGCGTTACAGCGGCATATGGCCGCGTCAATTAATGCCTTCTTTTCTTCATCGTCAAAGAGGTAAATCGTCACTGAATCGAAAGCTGTCTTCTGTGAGCAGTTTTTTTCTATCCACCTGCTGAAGTCTTTATTGCGTAATCTATGGATAAAACCGGAATCTATTAAAAATAACCTCTTATGTGTCTTCCATAATTTTCCTAGCCTTGCGCATATAGTATCGGAGACCCATAATCCGTATACGTTTTTTATGGTATCTGCGTCATATCGGAAATACCATACATTTCCTCGAAGAGGCTTTACCTTTTTTATAAAGAAGCGGTTTTCTTTATCCAGATTGTATTGAAGAATTTCTATCTCTGCGAGTACAGCCACAGCGTCCGCTGTTCTATACTCCTTTTTTAAATAATTTACTGCAGAATCAAACCCTTCAGACCTTCTCATATAATACTCCGGGATATAAGGCGTTACGGCATTGACCCCAGCCCTGTGCAATATAAACAGGAATAGAGAAGTACTAAACAGGCAAAAAACCAGGACCGCTATAGTTCTTTTTTTGATATTTTCTATCCCGTAAGCAGCGACAATGACAAAAAAGGGATATATCGGTGAAAAATAACGCTGTTCGCCGGATTGCAAATGAAATAAAGAACACGCTAGCAAAAACAGGCAGGGCAGGGCCAGAAACACTAAAAGTGGTAGTCCTGTGATCATGTCTTTTTTCTTTAAAATAAAAAGTAACCCCAAAATGAATATAAAGATATTCAGCGGTAGAAAATTCATTAACCCCCCGAAGGAAGAGAATAATATCGGTAATATACTTCTGCCGCGTCCCATGTTTGGGAATAAAAAGCTGCGTTGTCCATATAACCATTGCATTCCATTGCAGGCATTAATCAAGCCGGGTAGCGATAAAGCGGTAATGATGGCAAAGATAATGTATAATCTTGATTTTTTCTCTAGCTTCCTGTAGAAAAGAACGGTTAATAATAATCCTGCCAATACAATAATAAAGTTAGGATAAAAGGCATATACGCTGAGTACGGAAAACAATAAGAAAAGAACATGCGTTTTGATCGAGCTATCTTTTTTTAATATCTTGCAGTAGAAAAAAACAGCTAATAAATTTAAAAGTGTAAAAAGGGTATACATATCCGCTCGGGTAGAGTCATAGATATGCCACATGGATAACGATAAGATAGAGAGGCTTAATAAACCTGTGCCTGCACCAAAAATGAGCATCCCGAGCCGGTAGGTCATGAATAAGCAGCCTATGCCGCATAATAACGCGGGCAGGCGCAAAATGAATTCGTTCCTCCCTAAAAACAGAAAAGGATATAAGATAATATATTGTAAAGGGGCGTGGTCAGGGGGGAAGATGGATAGGCTATTCTGGTAGCAGTGCATTAATCCGATGTAGCAAGGCCTACGCTGTGATGCATTGGGCTTCAGTGTCAGCGCTCGATTAAAATAACCGATAGCATCCGGACAACGCTGTAATTCCAAAGCCATAAAACCCAAGCTGATGTAAAGATCAATATGCTCCTTTCTGGCATTTGATAGCGGATACGCCAGTCCCTTATTAAGATAATGGTACGCTGATTGATAGTTCCCTTTTTTAAAGTACGTATACCCCATGACCGAACATATGGATATATTAAGCTCATCGCTATCGGCCAATAGTTTTGATGCCTCCAGGAAATAAGATATCGCTTTATCATAATAAACCTCGCGTTTATCTTGTATCTCCGCAAGGTCTGCCAGCTTAGCATAATTACTGGCTATGCCTATATATGTTAATGCCTTTATTCTTGGAGAAGCCTGTCTTGTATTAGACAAGAAATCTTCAAGATTTAACAAGGATGCTTCGTAGAGTTTATTATTAAAATTTAGCTGGGCTTTATTTAAAAGAGCAAAACCAGTGTTTATACTTGTCCATTGCGAGTATAGATAATAGTAGCTTTTTGCCGTAATAGGTTTAAACTTTTCGAGCTTGGATAAGATGTTGTCATCAAAGAAAGTAAGTAATTGCAACCGCCAATGGTTTATCGCAATCTTGGGAGATAAGTAGGGCCATATCTCAACAGCTTGGGCCATCAGTTTGCTTTCCTCAACAGAAATCGGCCCTGAGGTGAGTTCAGGAATGGGGATAATACGGATGCATATGCCAAGCAGTATAATCAAGATAAGGAATATGGCGGTATTTTTCGTTTTGATTAACATATTCTATTGGCGCCCTTTAATTATTGCTGTGTTTTTATGCTCCATATTTAATTATAGCATTGAGTTCCTGCTATAAAAGGAAAATATCAGACATATGTATCTTGATTCTTCTCAAAAGGCACCTCAGACTCAGGCCTCCGGGCCGCTAAAATTAGATTTTAAGGTTGTAATTTATTTATAATTGTTATATTTAGTAGTATAATATAGGCGGAATGGATGATCGGCAATTTGCCCAAAGCTGTGCCAAAGGAGACAAGCAGGCCTGGGATAAGTTCGTCGAGAGGTATTCCCGCCTGGTATATAATTATATATACAGCATCCTGAAGGTTAAAGGCTTAATTTCCCCCGCCCAGAATATTGTCAACGATATATTCCAGGAAATATTTCTTTCCTTAGTCAAAGATAATTTTAAAAAACTAAAAGGCTTTAAAGGGATCCATGGCTGCAGCCTGGCCAGTTGGCTTAGGCAGGTAACGGTTAATTTTACCGTGGATTATTTACGCCGGCTAAGGCCTGTGTTTTCTCTTGAAGAGGAAGATAACCAGGGCAGGAGTTTAGAGGATATATTGCCTTCCGAGGTGCCATTACCGCCTGACTATATTATAGAGGAAGAGCAGCTATCGGCCCTCAGGGAATGCATTAAAGGTCTGGGGGAAGATGACAAGTATTTCTTGGAATTACACCTGAATAGGGAGGTAGCATTGGGTAGTTTGGGGGATTATTTAGGAATTTCCCGGGCTGCAGTAGATATGCGTAAACAAAGGATTGTTAAAAGGCTGAGAGAATGTTTCCGGGGTAAGGGCTTTATCCTTACGCAGTAAAGGCAGGAGAGATAAATATCGGGTTAGATAGCTTCAAGGATTACGTCTATTATATAAGGAAGGGGCACTTAAGATGGCGAATAAATTTGAACGTTTAGTTAAGGTGGCATATCAA
>JAQTVG010000006.1 GCA_028706895.1 Candidatus Omnitrophota bacterium | reverse complement strand
GGTCCTTGAAAAACTTGTCATTCATCGCAAAGTCATAATGCTGGCCGGTATGAACGAGAGTGGGGATAATCTTCGAAGACTTCAACATCGCCTGATGGATAGGCGCAATCTTCACAAAATTCGGCCGGGCGCCGACTATATTTATCACTTTAATCTTCTTCTCACGCATCAGCGAATCACCCTTTAGATTTTTACTTCCTGATTGTCCAGAAATCGGCCGCGAGGGTTTCGAGATATTTGAATGGCATTGTGAAATAGCCGCCCATCCCCCATCCCTTGCCCCACGAGTTGCGTACAAGAAACCTCGACTTTGCCTGATCGTACCCTACGGCTATAACAGCGTGGCCGCCGATAAGTCTCTCGTCCTTCTTCGGTATAGAGACAATACCTGTGCGCTCAACTTGGGTAGTTTCGAAGCTTTCATACACGGCAAAGCCGAATACAAACGGGTATCCTTCCGCGAGGCAGGTCAGCATTTCCGGTATGGTGTGAAGCCGGTGATAGGACTCTATGCGGTGCTTCTTAGCCTCCTTATAGCAGCGCGAAGGAGGCCGCCTGTCAAAGTTTGATATTACATAAGGCCAGCTTTCTTCAGGACAGGAACCGTCATTTTTCAATGTCTTTATGCCGTCTCTAAGCCGGGCACCGGCATCATAGCCGACGGTGTTTTCAATAACTCGTTCATTGTAATAGATGAAAAGCCGGCTTACATCCGTATAGACGGAATCGATCTTCTTATCCAAAAACTCAAGATTCCCTGCAAGTGCCTGAGCCGTACAACTGCCGAGCCTGCCCTGATATTCTATCTCGGAACAGCCATCCCTGAGATCGACTCTTTTAGGACGTCTGATAACCGGCTTTATCGTGCTATAGAGGTAATCCCTCTGGTCGGGTATATCGGGCACCCACCCGTAGCTTCCGTATTTCATATCGCGTTTCCTTTAAGAATGGGGCAAAGTCCAGCCTGGCTTCCTTTCCTGCTCGTTACAGCCGAATAAGCAGGGGTATAAACGACCTGGAAATCTACGGGAGAAGAGGAAGCCACCGGGTAGAATTGACAATTAAAATTTGATGCTGATTATTTGAAATAACCTTACACACACCGGGCCTATTAACCAGTTGAACGGCAGGAATCTTTAACACGGATTGAAACCTCAATAAACTTTTTGAAACTTTATCGTCTGAGAGCTTTGTTTCAACCAAAAGATACGGCTGATTATCTTGAGTTATCACAAAATCCACTTCTTCTTTCTCCTTATTTCTTAAATAATATAAATCAAAATTTCCTAAACCAAGGTCGTTCCAATTGGATATGGCTCGGAGGAGCTCTAAGGCAACCATATTTTCGAAGCGCGCCGCGGGAGACGGGATGCTTGCGTAATCAAAAAGATACAATTTCCTTTCTTTCGTGATAGCCCGTGAAACTTTCTTAGTCCACGGCCTGATAAGAAAAACCAAATAAAAAGATTCGAACGTCTTTACCCATTTTTGAATTGTGTTAAATGAGACCTGCAGGTCTCTTGATAAACTTGCCAGCGAAAGGGGGCTTCCTACACGCGAAGGAAGAAGCGAATATAGCACCTCTACCTCATCAATGTTTCTGATTTCCGTCGCATTCCGGATATCTTCACGAATCAGCTGCTGACGGTAAGTATGAGACCAGCGCCGGTATACTGTCTCCCTGCCGGATAAATAAGGCTCCGGATAACCACTTAGACTAAATAGCTGATCCCAAATCTCCGCGGATTTCGAATTCTCGTCCGAGAAAAAGAGAGGCTGTTTAGTAAATTCCTTAAAAGCTCGGCGGCACTTTGCGAGCTCCGCTAAGGTAAAAGGCCAAAGGTTGAATTGAGAATAGCGCCCCGCAAGGGAATCTCCTCCTCTTTGAAAAACATTAAGCCTCCCGCTCCCAAGAACAAGAAAATGGTAACGGTCGGCAAATTGATCATAGATACCCTTAAGATAGTTTTTCCACTTTCTGTACTTGTGGATTTCATCAAAGATAACCAATGGGACGGTGGCATCTTTACGCTGGATTTCTTCGAAAAATAGGGGGTTTTCGATAAGCTTTTTTCTGTCCGTGACCAGATCCCAATTGAAATAAGCGCGATTAGTAAATTCGCTCGATGCGACTCTCTTAGCGAAAGTGGTCTTCCCCGCCTGTCTTGGGCCCGAAAGAAAAACCATAGATTTGGTTTGGGATAAGTCACTCCAAATAGCTTTATAAAGGGGGCGGTCAATCATGTGACTATATTATACCACTGTGTGAAAAAGTCAAGACTAAATTTCAGTGCTAACAAAAACGGCCAACTCCTGCCTTGCGAGCAGGCAGGCAGCTAACATTACACCCAGATATGGTCTGGCGTAACTTATTACGGGGTATGAGGTAAGTCGGAAATGGTCTTAAGAAATTGATCAGTTGATCAGGGGTCAGACCTACACATTTAAGATCTTGCCTTCTATTTTTCTAATTGTTTTCTCTGTCTTGCTATTTTCTTTTCTCTCTTTGACCAATCTTGAAACAATTTGACTAACTGCTGATATGCTTAACCTTCTATGGGATGCGGCCTGCGCTACCTTACTAAGTGTATCGCCCGTATATTTTCTCAGAAAATACACCTTGAGCTTGACGCGCTCTTTGTCGCTTAGGCCTATCTCACTATCTATTATGCCGACGATCTTCTCAGACAAAACACAATTTTTCTTCAGCTGTCGCAAGCTGGGAAGATCTCTTGATGCCTCGATATTCCCTAAATACCTATCTTTGATATGTTTAACAAAGCTGTCGTCTCCCAATATGAAACCGGCTTTCAAATCTCCAAAGGGTGTCTCCGTCTTTTTCGAAACGGCTTCTTCGGTAAATTGCCTAAACCCTCCCACATCTTGATCAAAATAGCTCATAGCAAAATCGGTCGTCAGAAAATCGGGCCTTCCCTTCCGGCTGATAACAAAATACCTATAACTGCTCCAACGATATTCCTCGGGCATGTTCGCTAAATTTGCCCTCACGGGATTGAGGTGAACATAGCGAACAAGCGCCGTGATGTAAGAATCCTTATCAACCAGTATCGCCTTGTATCTACCCTGAAGTAAATGGCCTGTTCTTTTACACCTTGCGTTGTAATAAGCGGTATAGCTTGAATTAATGAATTGCATGCACCTTGACAGGTTGGCAAGGGGCGTCTCACAAACAAGATGGTAGTGATTCGGCATTAAACAGTAGGCGTGAATTACGAGATTAAACCTTCGGTGGGCTTCATTGAGATATCCCAGGAAATTTTCCCTGTCTTTGTCTTGACTGAATATAGCCTTCCGCTCATTACCCCTTGAGGTCACATGGTAAAATGCGCCGGGATATTCAATTCTCAACGGTCTTGCCATAGTACAATTTCCTTCTTCTCCGTTACAACAACGGAAATTGTACCAGCTTTATCTTATATTGTCAATGTGTAGGTCTGACCCCCTCCCTCATTCATATTAAATCTTCCAAAATTGCATCTTCTGGCCAAATATGCCTTTCGTGCCAATTAAACTTGGGGTCCCAATAACCTGGGCAATTGTAAATACAACTTGATACGTAACAATAACTTATTTCCGTTATCAGCGGTTTATTTAGTCTGTCCGAAAGAAAATCAAAAGCTAGACTTTGTGTTTTTAGATCACGTGTTATATCAAAAGCTATCTTCACACAATCGAGATTAACTTTGTTTATGTCGTACACTATATCTCCACTACCTGAAGCTCTGAAGTCATTTTTTCGTACGTTTCTTGTACATGCAAATGCTCTATTACCAATAATTGTTACTCTAGTATCGAACCGATTATTTGGGATATAATCTTGGAAATAAACATAACCTTTTTCCAGCGGCATCAACGATTTACGCTCACTTGTGTTTGCCACAGCGTGACCTATGTTCCTGACTTTGCTAAAAAGATCCTTAAGGTTTCTTATCTTTTTAACTTTTACTCGTGAATCATGAAAAAGGCTTTGTACGGGCGAAAATCCTTTCCTGAAAGCTATTCGGCATAATCTCTGCGCATCTTTATAATCCCTGACCAATCTAACATTTTCAGAACCAGCGCCCCTGCGAAGCTTAAACACCTTCGGAAAAGCTGCGCTACTAATCCAGCGAAAGGCCTCTTCCTTGTTATAAAAAACATACGTGGGAACAAGAGGAGCACCAATTGCTTCTAGCAAATATTTCTGGGCAATTTTATCGTCATAATGCCAACACGTCGATATATTTGGGAAAACTCGCAGCCCCATATTTTCAACTGACGATATAATAGCTCTAGCAATTAAAAAGTTCTTTGCTTCTTCGTGTGACCAATGCCAAAGCAAGACATTGAAGTTGCTTAATGTTTTGATAATATCAGAATTGTAACAGTTCACAGTACGAAAGCTTAGCTGCTTATCCTTACAAACCTTAACCCATCTATCAGAAAAACTCCCTTTTCTTTCATGAATTGCTATATATGGAACCACGTTAGAAGCTCCTTTTTTCGTATTTACGTTTCAATATATACTGAAAAGCTATTATAATTGAGATAATTATCCAGACTAGCTTGAAGTAATAAATCGCCATCGCAGATTTGAAAACTATACTAAGAACAAATATGGAAAACGAAATGCATGATGCTAATAATATTTCCGAGGATGAGAGTTTCTTAGTTATTTTTGTAAAAACCATTTCCTGTTTCTCTTATTTACTTCCTTACACCAATAAAGATCAAATGGGGACTAAAAAACTTACTTTCCGCTCTTCTCTCTTTAAAAAGAAAGCGAAATGTAACATTCAACATCGACTGCAACATCTTGCAACAATTCAAGATGAAACGCTTTTGAAATTTACCTTCGCTGCTAAACAAACAGAAGTCAAATGTACCATAATAATCGCACAATACTGTTACAAGATTCCTATTAAAAAGCTTTGAGAAAGTTTCTCTTTCCATTATTGCAAGATTGTGCATTAACAAACGCTCCTTATGAAAAAACTGTGCTAAAATATAATTAATTCCTCTTATATTTGGAACGACCACAATAAGATATCCGCCTTTAGCTAAAACATTAAGATGCTTTCCGATAACACTATTCACATCCATAAAATGTTCTACAAAACCAAAAGACATTACTATGTCAAAGAAATTTTTATATTCGTTCTGAAACTCATCAGAAAAAAAGTCTGCCCGTACTACCTGTTGGGGATCTATGCCATTCAAAACAAATATTCTTCTGTTTAGCTCTGCGCCGCTGTTCGAATATTCAATTCCATAAGGAATATAATCGAATCTCTGACTCAATTTTACCAAACGATACCCCGGAGCACTGCCTATTTCTAATACTTTTAACCCTCGAACTTTTGGCAGATATTTTTCGTACATAACATCCCATAGAAGATAATCGGAATAACTACGCATATACTCAAGAGCTTTGTCGCCCAAGATTTTCCTAACTAATATTTTAACTTTTTGCAAAAAAGGAGGCTTTCCCCACTTCAAAAGTTGCTTTTCGTGTATAGCATTCCAATATTCTTCTGTGGTTAATCTATCCATATTGCCCTTTACTACCTTAGTAAAATTTCTGCGTACGCTTCGTTTCCGGACAATCTCTTAAGCGCTTCTATATTGCTCCCCATTAACAAATAAGATATTTTAAGTTAGAATAGGGCTCTGGTAAAGAGAAAGGAGCCGTATTCTATGGAACGACGTAAATGGTCAAGTAATCAAAAGCTTCAAATCGTGTTAGAAGGCTTAAGTGGCCAGATTGAGATAAGCAAGCTATGCGCCAAATATCAGGTATCCCAGACCCAGTATTATCAGTGGCGGGATCAGCTGCTTAAGCATGGCCATCAAGCCTTCGATGTCAAGAATGTAACTAAGAAAGAGCAGCATTTAGAACAAGAAAACCAGAAACTTAAACGCATCATCGGGGACTTAACCGTTGAGTTAAAGAAAAACGAATACGAGCTATGAAACGGTCAAAATCAAGGTCTGTTATAGAGCGCAACCAATCGCTTCTTACCCAGATTAAAGATATTAAGACTGACCACCCCCTCTGGGGATATCGTAGAATCTGGTCATATCTTAAGTACAGGCAAGGCGTAGCTGTCAATAAGAAGCGTGTATACCGGCTTATGAAAGAGCAAAACCTTATTGTCACAAAAGATATCCGGCTTAAAGCCAGACGCGGCCCTATTAGACCTAAACCCCATGCTGAATACCCCAATCACTTCTGGGGCATCGATATGACAAAGATACGAATGAGCACATGGGGCTGGCTTTATTTAACCATCGTCCTTGACTGGTAT
The DNA here is from genome assembly GCA_028706895.1 of Candidatus Omnitrophota bacterium. Lineage (GTDB taxonomy): Bacteria > Omnitrophota > Gorgyraeia > Gygaellales > Profunditerraquicolaceae > UBA1562. The sequence continues at coordinate 11,506 of JAQTVG010000006.1, read as the reverse complement.
ACAAAAGAGATTGTTGGCTATTCTCTTGGTTTACAGTCAAAGACTGAGGATTGGTTAAGTGCCTTAGGTGATGCTGTAAACACCCGTTTCCCCAATGGTATTAAAGATACTGTAAAAGAGCGGTTATTCCTAATCTCAGATAACGGCTGCCAGCCTACAAGCCAAAGATTTATGATGAACTGCTCGCTTTTGGGCATAAAGCAGATATTTACCACCTGGTCTAACCCCAAGGGCAACTCTGATACAGAGCGCGTCATGCGCACAATCAAAGAAGACCTTGTCTGGCCGTATGACTGGGATAATCCTTTCGACTTTGAGATAGCACTACACAAATGGATCGAAGCGTATAACACCGATTATCCGCATCAGACCTTAAACAACATGGCGCCAAAACAATATTACGACAATTTTAACAACAAAATCAAAGAGCTGGTTCTAACTTAAAAACCCCTTGCTTAAAGGGGAGCATTACACTTCCTCAAAAAACCATACTGAAACTGCTTTTTCTTCACTTCTCGGAAACAGTGACTTTTTCAACCCAAACCGGAGCTTAATTCTACAGTTTTTGCCCCTTGACTAATGGGGAGCATTACTCGATTCGAGTCTAAAAATTTTTATTTACTGTGCGATGCGGTGCAAATATATAGTTCTCGGCATCCTTACACCTTCTCAATAACCCATAGCCTAAAGAGTTTAAAAAATCAAAAACTGCATCGGTATTCTGTGATGAGATTTCTATTATTATTTCCGGCGTATTCCATTTTATAAAATCACGGGCTCCCTCTAAGACCTCGCATTCAAACCCTTCAACATCTATCTTTAGTACCACTTTACAGCTAAACTTTTGTTGGAGAACGCTATCAAGCTTATTTACAAAAACTTTTTCACTACACATCCTGTCTTGAAAGAAAATGGATGCTTCTGCATGCCTATTCTCGTCAAAAAAAATAGTATGGTATTCTTTTTCTCTTCCAAGACCCATTCTATAAAGTTTTATCCTGTCGTCCACGCCGTTGGCTTCTACATTTAGTTTTAACCTAGCGAAATTCGAATCCAATGGTTCAAACGAATAGACTTCCCAAGCCTTCTTTGCCATTATGACCGAATATCTCCCTATATGCGCACCAACGTCAATGAACACACATTTTTCCTCTGGATGATTCACTAAATAATTTGTGATTTCTTCTTCCCAGTGGGACCATGCAACCCAGAAGTCCAGTGTATTCCGCCTAATTCTTAGAATACACCCAAAGAGACGGATATTCATTTCCGGAAACAGGAAAACCTTTACGCTTAACATCTTTAACGCATAATATGCAACGAAAGCCAGCGCGAATCTTAGCCTGGTTGTAAGTTTATCTTCACTTTGCAGAGGTATATCCACAATAGCCCTGAAGTTTTTTAGATGTTTAATAAACATATGTTCACAGTCAATAGTGTTACTTCTATATTACATGCCTAGAATAATTCTAATTTTAGAATTTTATCGAAAAAACATAGTTCATAAACTTAAGTTCATTTATGCTAATCAGCAAATCTAACACGGCCAAGAAGTTTATCAAGAAACCAACCCAAAACTCCAAATGCCAACGCAACGGCTCTTGCAGTAATGTAATACGGACTTGCTAAACCTAGCAAAAAATCCCTATTGACAACAAACAAAAAAAGCGGCAAGTAAGAAAAAAACAAGAATAGAAGATAAAGGCTTATTACTAAATAAATCCAGTTAGACCTTAGAGCAATGCAACACAATAATACAAAAGGGGAAATGAGAATTAGCAAGACTGACAATTTCAGTGATGTAGGTGTATACGATTCAGCAACAATTTTCTTCCTATAATATAAATACAAACCTATTCTCCAATAAGCTCGAAAATATTTCTGCTGCCAATAAGCACGAAAGGTGGCAGGATGTGTATGAAACACATAAGCATCTCTGTTCAAAACTATTTTAACGTCTTTAGATTGATTGCGAATTCTCCATATAAACTCTAGATCTTCACCAGAAGCCATAGGAAATGTCTCATTAAACCCCTTAAACCTTTCAAAAATCTCCTTTCGAAAAGCTGCGGAATAAGTGCCTATCATATCAATGCATTGTTTCACTTCCATCCTATAATACCTTTGCTCAATTTCAATTTGTGCAAAACGCGCTACCATTTGCTTTTGATTTGTACGATACACACCTTGCACAATATCTGCATTGGCATTTGAAAAAGGTACTAGCATGTTCCTCGCCCAATTTACATCCGCTATGCAATCTGCATCTGTAAAAAGAAGCACTTTTCCCCGTCCATGCCTTGCACCTAGATTCCTCGCAACTGCAGGCCCCTTCCGTAGTTGAGATATAACACAAATTTTATTCCCATAACCTTTCAATATAGTACCCGTATCATCGGATGACCCATCATTTACAACGATAACATCGTATTGATCGGATGGCAACGATTGCTTTAACACTGAGTCAATGCATCTTTTTATATATCGTTGTGCATTGTACACTGGAATCACTATAGATAGATGAGGACTTTCCATAAATAAACATCTTTCACGGTATGAGAATCGAAACGATGTTAAACTCTACCGACGTTTATCAAGCAATTCCTGATAAATTTTATCTAGTTTCCCGACCATAATATCAATAGTATATCTTTGTTTAATCTTCAGAATATTATTAGTTCCCAATCTTAAACGCAATGGTCTATCGCTTATGAGAAGTGACATTTTAGAAGCTAGTGCTTTATGATCGCCCGGATCAACCAGAAATCCATTTGTGCCCTCTTCAACGATCTCTGGGATAGAACCCACACGTGTCGATATAACAGGTAGTCCAGCTGCCATGGCTTCGAGAATAGAAAACGGCATACCCTCAAAATAAGAAGGTAAAACAAAAATATCTGCTTCAGAAAAATACTTAATTACATCACCTTTAAGCTTTCTACCCACAAACTTGGCAATATTCCCTAGCTCTTGTGCGTAAGCACTGGTTATACGCTCTTTCATACCATAAAAACTGGAATCTTCGTCGCCGACTAAAATTAAGGAAACATTCTTGTTATTCAGAATAATTTCTTTCATTGCATCGAGTAAAGTAAACAAACCCTTATTGGGACTTATAAAACCAACATATAAGATTTGCACTTTACTTATGACTTTCTTGAAAGAAAATTTACGGTAGAATAAATTCTCATTAACACCATTCTCTACAACTTTTGTTTTTGAATACAAAACAGTATCACAAAACAGGGCTTGCCAATAAGGAGATAAAACAATAATTACGTCATTTATCCACAATGCTAATCGTATACACATATTAACAAAGTTATTAGACTCTTTATAGAAACTCGCGAATCTCCCTTCGGCTATACTAACTAATGTACGGCATCCAAACAATTTTGATATAAGATTCATAACCGTTTTTTCCCAGAAGGATCCATATGAAGCTGTTGTTGTATGTACTAACTGGGGCCTAAAAGATAAGAGTTTTAATATGAGCGCTAAGAAAAATTTTAGCGATAATAAAACCCTGAGGAAGGAATATTGTTTTGAAATAAAAGGCGGATATGTATCTAAAACCTGCATGTTATATTTTTGGGCGAGGCTAGATTTTAATACATAGCAAATAAATGCCTTATGCCCACTTACACCTTGCAAGGGACCAATGAGAAGAAGTCGCGGTTTTTTAACATTACACAAATTATTTTCACGCCTTTCCATCTTCAGGAAATCATCTTGACTCAGCAAGTAAGTTTTTGTAAAGCACCGTCATACTCTTAACCATTTTTTCCACGTTGTGTTCCTTTTGAACATATTCAGCCGCAGCTTGACTCAAACTATTTAATCGCTTGCAAGGAGCACTCATAACTCTAAAGATTGTTCGTGCCAACGATTCATAATTATTCGAATTAAACAGATACCCATTTTCCCCATCGGCAACAATTTCTCTATTAGCGGGAATATCGGATGCAACTACCACTTTCCCACTTGCCATTGCTTCTAGTAATACATTGGACATTCCCTCATGTAATGAAGGAAGCACAACAATATTACCTATAGAATAATAGAACTGTATATCTAAACAAGGATCTAAAAACTTAATTGTTCTCCCAAAACCCCGTGATATAATTTCTTTATCGAGAATGGCTTTTAGCTTTTCATCTACGATATTACCAACAAAAAGCGCTTTAAACTTTACAGCAGTCAACTTTCGTAAAACATCTAATGCCTTAACCAAACATATATGGTTCTTCTGAGACTCTATTCTACCAATGAGCAATATTACAAACTCATTTTCCAAAATGCCTAAGTTTAATTTCAGTTCGCGTAAAACACACGTGTCGTATGATTCTAGGGGCGTAAACAGGTTAGTATCGACACCATTAGGAATTACAGAAATTTTTATCTCGGGAATATGCAGACTATTTAATAAAACATCGCGCAAAAAAACGGCGTTAACAACGATTTTCGTGCTCAAAGGATACATAACGCGTTCTAACAAACCATACAGTGGACCTGTGACATCCACATCTCTCACTGAAGTTATAACAACGCTCACCCCAGATAACTTGCCTATTAACCGACCGATAAAATTAGGGCCGTGCCAAAAGCAATTAATAATTTGAAATTCATTTTCCTTGATAAACTTTGCTAGTTTCAGCATGAAAGTGGGATCAACTTTCATTTTCTTTCTAATGTAAACAATTGGTACATTTCTATCATCAAGAACTTTACGAAATGAATCATCTTTATGATATATTAATACGTATGGATCAAAAACACTCCTATCAAGTCTGGAGGCCAATTCCACTAGCTGTCGCTGGGATCCTCCAAAACCAAGACTGTCGATTATGTACAAGATCCTAATCTTTGAATGCATTAACTAAGGCCCCTTTTCTGCAATAGGAAGTAATCTGATATAGTAGATCTTCTAATATGTGTGGCATCTTCTGGTTAACTATGGTCGTCGTACCATTTGAGAACTGCATCCTAATAGCTTGAACCGTCATGAACAACTTTTGATATATAATAATAGCTGATCTCAGTTATTCTTGCTTTGTTTTTGCTATCTAACAAAAAACCAAACCCCAACAGCAATCTTATACAAACTTTCTGCTTTTATCTCATTTTTCTTATCACACTTCGTTGAAATGCAATCATAATTGCAAATATTAACCATACAACCTTGAAAGCATAACTAACCATGGCAAACTCTAAGAAAATGATAAGAATAAACAAAGCGAGCAAAACGCATAACAATGTATGATCTTTCTTGCCGAGGAGCGGTAATTTCATGATAACTAAAAATCTCCTAAAAATAGTATAGTAAATCGCATAATAAAGGGTAAATCCAATCGCTCCGGTTGTTGCTAAAACTTCTATATAGTTAGAATGCGCATAGGCAAAGCGAGAGTAAGTTTCGGGAGATAAGCTTAAATAATTTCCGAAGTTATCTATGCCTATACCTAGGAAGGGGTGCTGCAAAAAAAGCTGGAAACCAAGCGTAAACATTTGAATCCGTTCACTCAAACTTGCATCTGCCAACGAAGTGTCTCTATATCGAACCACCGACAAGGCGTCGTGTAACCTTGACCAGAAAGGAGAATGATACACAAGGTATCCGCATAGAAACAACGTCAAGATCGTGAAAAATGTACGCTTCCAAGAAAATTTCTTGATTCCTGCTATTCCACTAACGAACAGATAGATTATCGGAAATGCCAAAACTCCTATCATCGCCTTTCTTGACCCACTTCTTAGAAGCAAAACGAAAAGGAATCCTACGGCACCATAACAAACTAGCTTCACAAACCATTTTGGAGTTACTAGCGCCATATAAAACAAAAAAACCATAGCAAATAATACTGCCACCCCAAACGCATTAGCATTTTCCAAAGTTCCTGTTATTCTAATGAGATCATTACTATTACTAATTTGCAAGAAACCTATACCTGCTGCATAAAAAACACTTACTATATAAGAAAAAATAATGAAATCTAACTTTTTAGCCACCAAGATATCAACTGAAACCAGCAAAAGTATAACTAATTGAACTATTGTAAGCAATCTAGCAAATGAAAGCGACGGGTCGGAAGAACGGGCCATCGTTAGAATACCAAAAATGAGCCAACAACAAAAAAATATAACTTCTGGGGTAATATTTACTTTGCGTTTAAATATTAGTATTTCGAACAACCATGAAACAGCAAGAACATAGCCAATTAGCTTACTAATGACATTGCCACCCGGAATAAATGAAATCGCAACAACACTAATAATATAAACGGCTAGCAAGATTTCCAAATAAGATATTTTTTTAACGTTACGCATTTGTTACGCAGAGAGAGATCTTTATGCTCTGTTCATTGTTTTTTTGTGACTAGATAAAGAATTGGTATATATGCTCCCTAACTAACAAATAAGATATTTTAAGTTAGAATAGGGCTCTGGTAAAGAGAAAGGAGCCGTATTCTATGGAACGACGTAAATGGTCAAGTAATCAAAAGCTTCAAATCGTGTTAGAAGGCTTAAGTGGCCAGATTGAGATAAGCAAGCTATGCGCCAAATATCAGGTATCCCAGACCCAGTATTATCAGTGGCGGGATCAGCTGCTTAAGCATGGCCATCAAGCCTTCGATGTCAAGAATGTAACTAAGAAAGAGCAGCATTTAGAACAAGAAAACCAGAAACTTAAACGCATCATCGGGGACTTAACCGTTGAGTTAAAGAAAAACGAATACGAGCTATGAAACGGTCAAAATCAAGGTCTGTTATAGAGCGCAACCAATCGCTTCTTACCCAGATTAAAGATATTAAGACTGACCACCCCCTCTGGGGATATCGTAGAATCTGGTCATATCTTAAGTACAGGCAAGGCGTAGCTGTCAATAAGAAGCGTGTATACCGGCTTATGAAAGAGCAAAACCTTATTGTCACAAAAGATATCCGGCTTAAAGCCAGACGCGGCCCTATTAGACCTAAACCCCATGCTGAATACCCCAATCACTTCTGGGGCATCGATATGACAAAGATACGAATGAGCACATGGGGCTGGCTTTATTTAACCATCGTCCTTGACTGGTATACAAAAGAGATTGTTGGCTATTCTCTTGGTTTACAGTCAAAGACTGAGGATTGGTTAAGTGCCTTAGGTGATGCTGTAAACACCCGTTTCCCCAATGGTATTAAAGATACTGTAAAAGAGCGGTTATTCCTAATCTCAGATAACGGCTGCCAGCCTACAAGCCAAAGATTTATGATGAACTGCTCGCTTTTGGGCATAAAGCAGATATTTACCACCTGGTCTAACCCCAAGGGCAACTCTGATACAGAGCGCGTCATGCGCACAATCAAAGAAGACCTTGTCTGGCCGTATGACTGGGATAATCCTTTCGACTTTGAGATAGCACTACACAAATGGATCGAAGCGTATAACACCGATTATCCGCATCAGACCTTAAACAACATGGCGCCAAAACAATATTACGACAATTTTAACAACAAAATCAAAGAGCTGGTTCTAACTTAAAAACCCCTTGCTTAAAGGGGAGCATTACACCGTGCCCACCCCATGATAACTAACTCTTTTCCTTAATCAAAAGATAAGCAGAGCCGGATTTGACTAAATCTGCGCAGAATTTAAGATATGCGTTTCTTCTAATTACACGGATTATCGTTCTTTTTATCGGGCTAAACCTGTTTTCGTCGACTAAATTCCAGCGATCATATATACTATGGAATCCTGCGTTTTCTGATAGCCTTTTAACTTTCCAAGGTGTAAACCAATTAATTGCTGGTGTATCCGTATAGCCAATAAGACTCGGCGCCTTTTTCATACACCATTTGATAACCCTCATTTTTACTATATTGGGATACCAACTGAAAAATGGGAATAATCCTACTTCAGACTGGTAAGGACACAGACAAGATGTACTTGAGAAATAAAATGCCCCCCCCTTTTTTAAGGCCCTGAATACTTCATTAAGAACTACCTTTGGATCTTTAACATGTTCCATTACTGAATCAGCAATCATTAGATCAAAAGTGTTACTCTCGAAAGGAATACTTTCAGCAAAACCTTTCCTAATATCTAAAGATATATTAAACTCTTTTGAAATTCTACTAACGTTATTCAAGGCATCCTCAGACGGCTCAAGCCCCACGCAATTTCGAAAACCTAATTGTTTGAGAGCAATTAGAAACAATCCTTGTGCGGCGCCAATTTCAAGAATTTTGGAATCTGAATTTAGACTGACTTTATGGGTAATATCCTGCATCAATGACATTACATGCTTTTCCCTAATGGGATACTGGGAAATGCACCATTCAAGCGGCCTTTTTGCAGTGGCAAAATGTTTCTTCAGGCTTATGCACATAAAAGTATACTGCTCCCCATTAACAAATAAGGTACTCCATTGGAATAGGACTTCGGTAGAGAAAAAGAAGCCATGTCCTATAGAGCAACGCAACTGTTCAAACTATAAAGCTATGAGTTTCCCTCTTTAGAATATCGACAGTTAGGGTGGGAATTTTGAGGAAAAATTAAAGGCAGTTGTTAGGGAATAGTCGTTAGGGATTAGGCGTTAGTGTGTGTTGGTTAACGAGTTAGCGGGTATGCCGGTGAGCGGGTTCCTCCCTTGCCTACATGTGACAGATCTGTGGAGCAAGCTGCGGAGGATTGATACATAGAGCGGGTTTGCAGGGCAGACAGGGACAAGTAGGAAATGGCTGTACTATTTGTGCGTCCTGCGTAAGTGCTTGAGGTACTTAAGGTCTTCGAGATCTTTTGGCCGATGGGCCGCGTTTTTCATCTTTATGAGATCGCTTAAAGAAGCAAAATAGGCGAAAGTTTCCTTGAATTTAGCCCTGACTTTATTTTTCCAAACTTCATCGAAGTCTATACCTTTAACAAAGGGGTGTATATCCGTCTCCACCGCATATTGTCTTATCAGCAGTTTCTTCTTAAGCAGGTCTTCCTTGCTGATGTCCGTCACATCGTAACCAAATTCTTTCAGCGCGCGCAATGTCCTTTCGGCATTATCCTCGGTCGGTCTGATAAAGATATCGATGTCTAATGTTGCACGGGCATATCCGTGAACCGGAAAAGCGGTCGCGCCGATTATTACGAAATCAACTTTATGCTCTTTTAATGACCTCAAAAGGCCTTCTGTGTCCATGCTTTTCCAAGAGGGCTACGATCTCTCCGGTTTTCTTAACCATCAGTATAAAACGCTGCTTCACCGACAATGACCTAAGGTACTTCAGTTCAAAATCTATCTCTTTTTTCTCATTATGGCCATTCAGCTTCAGGATATGTTTCATTTTGGGTATTCTCCTCAATGTATATAAAGTATATCACACGTTATATTAATGACAAGGATGGATTTGGAGGAACAGGGATTAGGGAATAGTCGTTAGGGATTAGAGGGGATTAGTTGTTAGTAGGAGCGGCCCCCTGTGGCTGCCCATTGTCCTGAAGTTAGCCGGTGAACGAGTTCCTCCTTTGCCCATATCGGGTAGGCCTGTGCAGCTGGCTTCGGAGGGCTGGTAGGAATCGGCTTCGGCTGAAACGGCTGAAGAGAAAGCAGCTTCACACAAGGGCGCTTAGAAACTTGCTTGCACTGATAATGCGAACGCCATTTTTTAAAAGATCTACGTTTTCTTCTTTCACTACCTCATAAATGAAGGGGATTTTAAGTTTAGCTCCAAAATATTTCAAGGATTTTGGAACGTCCTTAAAAACGTTTTTCACTTCTACACAAAACCATGGTTTACCGCCGACGGCAACTAAAAAATCCACTTCTCTTTGTTCTTTGTCTCTAAGGTAATATAATCTTGCTTTATGGCCTTCGGCATCGAAAAGAAAATCGCAGAACTTCAGAAGATGAGATGCCACCATATTTTCCATAGAAACACTCTCGTCCTTAACCTCAGACCAATCCCACAGATACATCTTTGGTTCTTTTCTCAGCGACTTCACTATATTGCTTTGATATGGATATATCCTGAAATGATAATAAAACTTTTCCAGGATATCCACCCATAAAGACACTGTCTTGTGCGTAACGTTAAGGTCTTCCCGCAATGAATTCAGCGAAAAAAGCGAACCAACCTTGCCGGGCAAAAGCTCGACTAAGATCTGCAATGCCGAGAGATCCCTCAGGTTTTCGATATCCCTTATATCCTCTTTTACCAATCTTTCTACTCTTTCATTGTGCCAGCGCCGCAAAGCTTTTTCGCTTTGCTTAACGACCATTTCCGGGAACCCTCCGAATCTGCATAAAATATTGAATAAGTCTTTGCGTTTCATATCGCTCTCTGAAAAAACGAGTTCTTTAAAAGGTTCCAACATCGCCTCCCCGCCTAACAGTTCTTTCAGCGAAATGGGATGAAGTTTGTAGGAATGATACCTGCCCTGCAAAGAGTCTCCGCCCTTCCTGAATATATCCAGCCGCGCGCTTCCGGTCACAATGATATTGAATCTCTCCTTGTACTTATCGTACTCTCCTTTTAGATATCCTTTCCACCCTTTATACTTATGAATTTCGTCGAAAATGATGAGTTTTTTATCTGCCCTAAAAGTGCTGCCAATGATGGCCTTCCTATCTTCACGGCTGTCCCAGTTTAAATATGCATAGCTGTCTGCAAAGAAGCGTTCTCCTATCTGCCTGGCAAGTGTTGTTTTTCCAACCTGACGAGGACCGGAAACAAACACCATTTTATCCTTGAGATCTTCCGATATACGCTTTTCTAGGTATCTTTTTATCATAAAAACCCTCTTTCCTTAGCTCTTACAAATTATACCATAGTAGAAAAAGATATCAAACATTTTCTACCTTAAGGCAAAGAAGCAGGGATTAGGGAATAGTCGTTAGTGTGTGTTGGTTAACAAGTTAGCGGGTATGCCAGTTAGCGGGTGGGTTGTTTGGAGCGCAAGTACCTTATGAAACCGTTAGTGAGCTTTCTGACAAGTTGTGCCTGATCGTAGCATTTAGTAAATTCGGATTCGGTTATATAGCACCTGTCTAAGGATACGTATAGTACTGACTGAACTTCTGAAGCGGAACGTCTTGTATAGGAAAGCATTTGGATAAATTGCTGCTTGGTATCGCTGTCAAAACCTTCGGCTATGTTAGACATGCAGGATACCGCGGCTTCCTGAATCTGCCCTCGTAACCCGAAGTCTTTATTAAAGGCTCCTTTACTTGTTAAATCGTAAACCGAATTAACAAGCTTTCGTGCTTCCTTCCAGATCTCCAAATCTTCGAATCTCTTTATAAGCATCTTTCCCCCAAAGCATCTCCCTTCTACGTTCATTCACTCGCTTACTCGATAACTCGTTGATCCATTCATCGGTTAACCCGCTTACCCGCTTACTCGCTAACCCGCTTACCGGCTAACACAAATCTTATGCGGCCTTGCTCATACGCTCTTTGCCGGCGACGAAGGTCATGAGGCCGTTGATGAGGTCTTTGAGGCCTGCGTAGTCTACCTCAAAGTATCTGCCGTC
>JAQTVG010000125.1 GCA_028706895.1 Candidatus Omnitrophota bacterium | reverse complement strand
TTGTTATGAGTGGGACCAGTTTGACCCGCGTTCGCCATCAGATTTTTTGAAATGGCGCGCTAAATCCCCTGAAAGAGTCATTGAGGAGCTTGAGGTCTTGCATAAAGAATACGGCGTTAAGGTTGTGGTTATACAAGACGACAATTTTAATGTGGACCCGGCCAGGGTAAAAAGATTCTGTGAGCTTAAGCAAAAAAAGAACATTCCTATTAAATGGGTTTCTTTAGGCAGGGCTGTTGATTGGGTGAATTGTGAATCAATCCTGCCGCTAATGAAAGAAACAGGCCTGTTTATGGGCGTCTTTGGAATTGAAGTTACCACGCAGGAAGAGCTAAAGCGAATCGCTAAAGGCACGACTATTGATCAGATCAAAAAAACTATTGAGATACTGCGCAAGAACGATATCGCAATCGTCGCTGATATCATGATGGGGTTTGACTATGATACGGAAGCGATAATTAAGCAGAGGTTTGAATTTACCGATGCTGTTGACCCGGATGTTTTGTGGGTTGGATATGTTACTCCCGCGCCTAACTCTCCGATGTGGAGGATAGCGCTAAAGAAGAACTGGATTGACCCCAAGAAAGTTGATTTCAGCACCTGGGATTTCCTGCATCCGGTTATTCCAACAGATCACCTTTCTACTGAAGAACTGGGCCGGCTGGGTTCCTGGTGTATGCGCGAGTTTTTCTCTAAACCCGGGCGTATTAACCGTATTATGGAGAGCAATTTTGATCCTTTAGCCAAGCTTTGTTTCCAGGATGTTATGGCGGGCGTCGGTAAATGGGAAGCCGCGGCTACTAAAGGCGAGGTGCAGATATAGTTCATAATTCATAGTTGACAGCGAAACGAAGAGGTGAAAGATGGAAATGAAAGATAAGATCAAAGATGTTTTAGCGAACCTTTTAAAAGTAAAGCCCGAAGAATTAAAAGATGATGTGAAGCTTTATGACAGCATAGGCGTAGATTCTACGGAGATGGTAGAGACCGTTATTGCCCTTGAAAAAGAATTCGGCACAAAATTAAGCTCCAAAGAGATAACCAAATTTTCTACCCTTAACGATATAGAGAAAGTTATTCAGTCAAAGATCGGTAAGTAGCTCTTCGCATGAAAATAATTGACCTTAGTTTGCCCATTTCTGATGAGGCTTTTGAGGTGCACCGCGTCCAGATAGAGCGGGTCAGCCATAAAGCCGGAGTTAAAAAGTTTAACCGTGTTATCATGGGCAAGACTTTTTTGGGCAAGCTTAAATACGCCCTCGGTAAGCGCATCGTCAAGAAAGAAGACTTGCCGGACGAAGAATTCCTCTCGCTTGAAACTGTGCACGCTCCGGTGCATATCGGAACGCACCTGGATTACTCCTTTCATTACGGCTCTAAATCTGAAAACCGCCCCGCTAAAACCGCAGACGAAATCCCCCTTGAGTGGTGCTATTCTGACGCGGTAAAAATAGGCCTTACCCACAAAAAACCAAATGAAGTAATCAGTTCCCAGGATATTGAAAACGGATTAAGGAAAATAAATTATTCTCTTAAGCCTAATGATATCGTGCTTTTACATACCGGAGCTGATAAGTTCTTCGGCACCCCGAAATATTTCAGCGATTATCCCGGAGTAGATATTTGCGCCATAGATTACCTTTTAGACAAGGGGATAAAAATCTTCGGCGTGGATACTATGGGCATTGACCGGCCATACAGGTTTATGCTGACGGAATTCCTGAAGACAAAAGACCCTAAAAAGTTTTATCCCGCGCACTTTTACGGCAGAAAAAGAGAATTTATCCACATAGAAAGATTAACTAACCTTGGCAGGTTACCTGATTACGGATTTAAGATTATTTGTTTTCCGGTGCGTATAAAACAAACCGGTGCTGCATGGTCGAGAGTAGTGGCGATATTATAGCAACCTTTTTAAAACTCGGAGGTAATTATGGGCCATACATGTAATTCTATAGTGATCAACGCTCCATACGATTTAATTTTTGATATTTCTAATGACATTCCGCGCTGGACAAAACTATTCGGCACAGAATATAAGGGCGCGGAAATCACCAAAAAAGAAGGCAACAGGATTACTTTTAAACTTACTGATGATGAAGACAGGTCCTGGCAATCCTGGCGCCTGTTATTTAAGGAAAAATATTTTACTTACGCCGAAAGAGAAGAACCGAAATTCCCGTTTAAGTTTATGAAGATAATCTGGCTCTATACCCCTAAGGCAGACGGCATAGAGTTAACCTGGATACAGCACTTTGAAATGGACGATAAAGCCAAATTTAACGACGAGCAGGTTGAGGGTTTTATTAACAAGCATTCGCAGGATAATTTGAAGATATTTAAAGAAGTAATCGAGAAAGAAGCCAAGAAATAAGGAGATAAAAGATGAGTAACGAATTAAAAGGAAAGTCCGCGATAATCACAGGAGCAAGTAGAGGCATAGGTAAAGCTATAGCCAAGACTTGCGCAAGTTTAGGTATAAATTTAACTATTGCCGCCCGCGGCGAAGGCCCGTTAAAAGAAACCGCCGATGAAATCGCCAAGGAATACAAGGTGCAGGTCATGGGCGTACCTACCGATGTTACTAAATTAAGCGATTTAGAGAATTTGGTAAACAAGGCTAAAGAAAAATTCGGCAAAATAGATATATTAATTAACAACGCCGGAGTTTCCAGCCAATACCCTTTTGAAAAACAGCCCTTTGAAGATTTTGAGAGCCTGGTGCATACAAATTATCTTGGTTATGTGCGCCTCATCCGCCTGGTGATAAATGATATGATTAAAAATAAGTCCGGGGCAATCATTAATATGGTTTCCGGTTCTACTCTTTGCGACCCCTTGCCGCGCACTTTTTTGGTGTACAGCTCGCTTAAGGTGGGCTTACGCGCTTTTTCTAAAGGCCTATTCTGGGAGATGCGCGACCACGGGATAAAGATAACTTCTATCCTCCCCGGCGTTACAGATACCGACTTAACAGGGAAACTCAAAGAGATTAGCACTGATACTTCGCGTTTAATGTCTACCGAGGCAATTGAGAACGCGATTAAGTTTGCTTTAACGGTTCCGGTGAATGTGTGTCCTTTGGAGATCGCTGTAATAAACCAGCAGACGCCCTGGACCGCTCCGGTTATACCTTATAAACAGCAGCATCCGGATAAATAGAATGGAAAAACAGGATACAAAAAACCTGAAGAAGCGGTATCTCATCTGGTTCTATAAGACCACTAAAGAAGCATTTGACAGGATTGAGCGTAAATTTACTCAATCGGAAGTGGATAGGTTTATATTAAAGGAGCTGGAGAACGCATCTTTTGATAACAAAAACATTGATAAATATATACAGGAATTCGAAGATTACATAGAGAATAAAGAAAAAGACGGAGTGAGCTTGAAATACGAAAAAGGGAAGCTCAAACCGGAATACTCCTTTTTAGAGGAAAAATTAAAGGCGATTGAAAAGGCCATTGTCAAAGAATTAGGCGAGAGCGCCTTAAAAGAAATTAAATCCCTCTACGAAAGAGAAATGACCGAGAGGATTTTAAGGAGCACGGAGCATTAAATGATTATTGATTCTCATTCACATTGGCTTCCGGAAGAAATAATCGCCAATGCCCATTTTTTCTCTAAGGCCTGGGGTGATATTGAAGCGCAGGTTAAGATGATGGACGGGGCGGGTATTGATAAAGCGGTTTTAAGCTATCCTACATCGGATGCGCATTTAAAACTCGGAAGTTTTAGTTATGTCTCTAAAGTTTATAACGATAATATAGCCAAAATTATTAAACGCTATCCTGAAAAGTTTATAGGCGCTGCAGTCTTACCTGTAGATAATACTCAGGATATGGCGGATGAGTTAAAAAGAACTACTCAAGAAGCAGGGTTTAAGGCAGTTTCTCTGGCAAGCAGTTATAACGGCATATATCTGGACGATAAAAGATTCCTGCCTGTTTATAAAATAGCCGAAGAGAATAATGTCCCTATTTTTGTCCATTCCCAGATAGTTAACCCGATAGGTTTTGAGCGCGTAAATGATCCATTATTAACTCCTGTTATTGAGTATGTATTTGATACTACGATTTGCGTCGGCAA
The DNA here is from genome assembly GCA_028706895.1 of Candidatus Omnitrophota bacterium. Lineage (GTDB taxonomy): Bacteria > Omnitrophota > Gorgyraeia > Gygaellales > Profunditerraquicolaceae > UBA1562. The sequence continues at coordinate 138 of JAQTVG010000125.1, read as the reverse complement.
GCTACTTATGGCGGATATTTTTCGCGATTACCCGAAGCTTAAATTTATTTTTGCTTATTTCGGAGGTGTAATTACGCATTTAGAGCACCGGTTTGATACGACTTATCAAATGCTTAGAGGCATAAATTTTGTTAAGGA
>JAQTVG010000124.1 GCA_028706895.1 Candidatus Omnitrophota bacterium | reverse complement strand
AGGGGCAGGGACGGGGTAAAGTCATTTGAAGATACTGCTGTGTTATACGGTTTGCCCGATACTGATATCAAAAAGATCATGGTCGGCATAGATATAGACGCGGGTGAATTATTGCTTGCGGACAGTATCCGTAAAACCAGCGGCCTTGATTTAGTAATTTCGCATCATCCTCAAGGGTCGGCTTACGCCCATTTTTATGAAGTAATGCAGTTACAGGTAAGTATGCTGGCTAAAGCCGGTATTGATAAAAAAGTAGCGCAGGAACTTATAAACGAACGTATGTTTGAAGTAGAAAAGCGCGTGATTTCTCAGAACCATACGCGCTCTAGCGATGTGGCAAGGCTTTTAGATTTGCCGTTTATGTGCGTGCATACTCCGGCAGATAACCACGTGTCGTATTTCCTTAAAAACCTTTTTGATAAAGAGAAACCCAAAAGAGTAGAAAATGTATTGGATATTTTAAACGCTATACCCGAATATAAAAATGCAGCCAGGGATTTTGCCGGCCCGCGGATTATCCTTGGTAACCCAAAGAGGCCGGTAGGCAAGATTTTTATGGAGATGACCGGGGGCACTGAGGGGCATAAAGATGTATATGACAAGATGCGTAAAGCAGGTATCAGGACCCTGGTTTCCATGCATTTAAGCGAAGAGCATTTCAAAAAGGTTAAAGATGCCAATCTCAATGTGGTCATAGCAGGCCACATATCTTCAGATACGTTAGGCCTTAATCTGATTTTAGACAGAGTTGAAAAAGAAGAAAAATTAGAAACAATTAATTGTTCGGGATTCCACAGGATTCGCCGTAACAAATAAGGTGACCCGTATGGCAATCGGCCGCATACCTGATAACGTATTGGAAGATATCTTAAGCCGCGTGGATATTGTTGAGATAATTTCCGGATATATACCCCTTAAGCGCGCGGGAAGAAATTTCAGGGCTACATGTCCCTTTCACCACGAAAAGACGCCTTCTTTTATGGTTTCTCCTGACCGCCAGATTTATCATTGTTTTGGCTGCCAGGCAGGGGGCAATGCCTTTAATTTTCTTATGCAATACGAGCGCCTGGAATTCCCCGAAGCAGTGGAAATCCTGGCGAGAAAAGCCGGAGTAACTCTTCCTGAGGCGCATAAACAAGATTCCAAAACTTTAAGCCTTAACACGCAACTCTATAAAATAAATGAATTGGCGGCTTTGTTCTTTGAATCTAATCTGAATACTCCGCCTGGGCTCCAGGCCAAGCGGTACCTGTTAAAACGCGGCATAAACGAGGATGCAATAAAGACGTTTAAACTGGGATTTGCCCCAAAGAGCTGGGATGCGCTTATTAATCATTTAAGAAACAAGGGCATCAGCCTTTCGCTGCTGGAAAAATCAGGCCTTGCCCTTGCCAAGGACAGCGGCGGATACTTTGACAGGTTTCGCGATAGGATTATTTTTCCCATATTTGACATAAAGTCAAGGGCCATTGCTTTTGGCGCGCGCATATTGCCTGTTGAAGGCCAGGCCGCAGGCGCTAATAACCAGGCCAAGTATATTAATTCTCCGGAGGCACCGATATATACAAAAGGCAGGAACCTCTATGGGTTAAATCTTGCCAAGGACGCTATCAGGGATAATGATTGTGTGGCGGTTGTTGAAGGATACCTGGATTTTATTATCCCTTATCAGGCAGGTTTAAATAATATCGTTGCTTCTTTAGGGACAGCCCTGACCGTAGAACAAGCCCGGCTTATAAAACGTTATACCCATAATGTGGTGATGGTTTACGATGCCGACGACGCCGGCCAAATGGCGACCTTAAGGACACTTGATATATTTATTGAAGAGGGGATGAATGTCAAGGTTGTATCATTACCCAAAGGTTTTGACCCGGATTTGTTTGTGCGTAAAAACGGCATCGGCATCTTTAAAGAGAAAATCACCCAGGCCGAAAACCTCTTTGATTATAAATTAAAGATTTTAAAATCACGCCATAGCGTAAGGGATATAGAAGCAAAGGCGGCTATTTCATCAGAAATGCTGCTTACTATAAACAGGTTCAAGAATGCAATTTTAAAAGCCGAGTATATCAAAAAACTCGCCCAGGATTTAGAGATAGGGGAAGATGCCTTACTGCAGGAGTTAAATAAAATTAAAGACAATAAAACAGGCGTGGATTCCTATTCTCAGGGCGCTTCCGGTAAAACCAAGAATATAAGCCCGACAGAGAAGCTTCTTATAAAGTTGATGCTGGAGGAAGAAGAATTAATCAACAGCATAAGAGACAGGCTTGAGCCGGCAGATTTCCAGGATGAAAGGACCCATCGTATTGTATCTTTGATGTTTGACTTGCTGGAGCAGGGCAAGAATATAGAGCCCAATAAACTAATAAGCCATCTTAATGATGAGGTAATGTCGCAAGTTATTTGCGAATCAACAATGCTGCCTCAGGTACCGGAGAAAAACAAAGAGAATATAATTAACGATTGCATATGCCGTTTAAAGAATGAAAGGCTGAAAGTCAAGAAGCAGCGCCTCCACGAGCAGATAAAGACTGCTCAGGAATCAAGGGATGAAGAGAAGCTGGATAGGCTTATGCAGGAATTTCATTGTTTAATTAAAGAAGGGTAGGCGGGCAATATGAAGAAAAGAGAATACACTAAGAAAGATGTTGAGAAGATTATAAACCTGGGTAAGCAGAAGGGTTTTCTTACCTATGATGAGGTAAACGACCTTTTGCCTGAAGGAGTATCTTCTTCGGAAGACATTGACCGTATACTTGACCTTTTAGGCAGCGAAGATATACAGGTTGTTGACAGGGAAGACGAAAAAGAGGCCGAGAAAACTATTGAAGCCTCAAAAGAGGATATGTTAAGCGAGCAGATCAAGATTGAAGAGCGTTTCCTGCCTTTGGATGACCCGGTGAAGATGTATCTTAAGCAGATGGGTTCCATATCTTTGCTTTCCCGCGAGAATGAAATAGAATTAGCCAAAAAAATTGAAGCCGCCGAAGAAAAATTCAAACTGGCAGTCCTTGCCATGAAGTTTGCGCGCCAGGAAATAATCGCGGTAGCAGATGATGTATTGGATGACAAAATAAATCTGGAGGAAGTGGTAAAGGAAGGCATTAAGGTAAGAAAAAATAATATACTTAAGAGATTTAAGAAGATTACCCAGCAGTTAAGGTCAACCCGTAGCCCGGCCAGGACAGTTGAGCTTATATTGCAATTTAATTTTACTACTTCGGTAATTGAAATAGTAGTTTCCAAGCTAAATGCGCTTGTCAGGGAGTTAGAGCAAATTGAGCGCCAAAAGACGTTTGGGCGTTCAATGACCAGGAGTAGGCGTTCTCAGTTAAATACCCGGAAACTTGCCATATTAAAACAGCTATGCGAGCCCTACCTTAAAATAAAAGAGCAGATGAAGCTAATCAAATCTACTCATATTAAATTTAACCGCACGAAAAAACAGCTTGTGGAAGCAAATTTAAGGCTCGTGGTCAGTATTGCGAAAAAATATACAAACAGGGGTTTATCATTCCTGGATTTAATCCAGGAAGGTAATATCGGCTTGATGCGGGCTGTGGAGAAGTTTGAATACAAGAGAGGATACAAGTTTTCTACATATGCGACATGGTGGATAAGGCAGGCAATAACGCGTTCTATCGCCGACCAGGCGCGCACGATAAGGATACCCGTTCATTTGACCGAAACGATAAATAAGATAATACGCCTTTCGCGTATATTCGTCCAGGAGAACGGCCGTGAACCATCTCCGGAGGAAGTTTCCCAGAAGATAAAGCTGCCTCAGGAAAAAGTAAAAGGGATACTTAAGATTGCGCAGGAGCCCATATCTTTGCAGATGCCCATAGGAGATGAGGGTGATACTCATTTTGGGGATTTTATCCAGGACAAAAAAGCTATTTCACCCGCTAATGCTACGGTGCGCACTATGCTTAAGGAAGAAATGAATTCTGTCTTAAGCACGCTCACGGAAAAGGAAAAGAAAATATTAATCCTGCGTTTTGGCATAGCTGACGGCTGTCCGCATACTTTGGAAGAAGTCGGAAACGTTTTCAAGGTAACGAGGGAGAGGGTGCGCCAAATTGAAGCAAAGGCATTAAAGAAACTCAGGCACCCTACGCGCTCAAGAAGGCTGCGCAGCTTTCTTGATATGACCCTTGTGCATCAAAGAGAGTAAAATCCGCTAGCCATAATTTTAGTTTAACGGCAAAGAAGCCCATTT
>JAQTVG010000123.1 GCA_028706895.1 Candidatus Omnitrophota bacterium | reverse complement strand
TGGTCAGACGGGCGCCAGTCCGCGAAATTTACCTTCGGCCTCCTGCCTGTCAATACCTCCAGCTCATCTAAAAACTCAATCAGGGAAATGGTGTTATTCGGGCCGCCGCCGATATTAAACAGTCCCCTCTCCAGCTTGCTATTGATAAAACAATTGTACGCATCCACAAGGTCATCGGCATAAAGCATGTCGCGCACCTGCTTGCCATTGCCGTAAATTGTAATCGGGCGGTTAAAGAGTGTAGCGATAATAAACCAGGCAACCCAGCCCTGGTCCTCAAAACCAAACTGGCGCGTGCCGTAAGTACAAGACATGCGGAATACTGCGGTTTTCATTTTATAAATATGGCTGTATTCCTGGACATATAAATCTCCTACTAATTTAGATACGCCGTACGGGGTATGCCCTGTCAAATCCGTGCTCATCGCTTCAGATACGCCTGTTACATCTTTATAGACATATCTTTTTTCTTTCTCCGATAAAGGAATTTTGTCCACGTTTTCCCCATAGACTTTATTCGTAGAACAATAAATGATAACCGTATCTTTAGAGGTCTTACGCGCCGCCTCTAAAACATTAAGCGTGCCAAATGCATTTATGCTAAAATCCTCCTTTGGCATCCTGACGCTCGACGGTACGCCAGGCTGGCCCGCGGTATGGATTATAACATCCACGCCCTTACCTATGGCCTTAGCGACGTCCTTATCGTTACGCACATCGCCTTTTATACACTCTATATTTTTAAATTTCTTTAAATATTTCCAGTTATATTCAACAGAACCTTTATCGTAACCAAAAATCTGCGAACGCATCAGGTTATCCAGCACAATTACTTTATTCTTGGGATTATCCAGTGCGAAAAACTCAGCGCTATGGCTGCCTACTAACCCTGCTCCTCCCGTAACCAGAATCTTCATTCTAACTCTCCTTTTTTATTTTTTATTACTATTTATAAAAACAATTACTGTCTTCTGAGCCCATTTTTGTTCAGGTTTTCCAGGACCTCAAAAGACAATTTAAGCGTATCTACATTATTATACGATGCGAGGCTCATTGCATCGTTTCCCACCGCGCCGTAAATCCTGCCTAAATAATAATAAGAAGCGCTCCTCCATTTAAGCGGATATTTATTTATAATAAGTTCAAAAGACTTCTCTGCTTCATTAAAATTTTTTATGTCAAAATAAAGCATGGCGCGAAAGAAAAGTACATCTTGCGTATATTCGCTCACAGGGTATCTAAGCAGGAATTCGTCATAACATTTCAAGGCCTTGGCATAACGGTATGCAAGATGATAATTACGCGCCATAAAAAAGAGCCGTAAATCCGCTGCGGCATTCTGTTTTTTTAAGTGTAAGTATGAATCCTGGTAAAAATCAAAAAAAGAGGTTTTAAAGATTTTATAGTAACCATCGGCAATGCGGTCAAGGATATGCGCCTGTAGAATTACCGGAGTAGACCTTTCTGGCGGAAGCGGAAAAGGAAACATGCTGTTAAACCAGGCACTTTTTATTGCATAATCCTGCGGATCGTAATCTTTCAAAGCAATCATTTTTCTCTGCTGGAAGATTAATCCCGGGTTCGCAGATAATTCTTCCAAAGCAAGCTTATTGCCCAGGTTATCCTGAAAAATGATATTTAAAGAAGCGTCATAGACACGCCATTTTTCTCCCAAAAAAACCTCACAGGTAGTGTGGGGAGATATGCCGCTTTTATCAAAGAGGACAACATAACGGCTATTAATATTTAAAGCACCTAATAGCGCATTTAATATACGCGCTTGATAATCGCAGTATGCCTCTGCGGACATCAATGATTCTGCGGGCTTACATTCATAAGGCGTCCCTTGCAGAAAAGTATGGGATAATACATAGTCGAATATCCTGCTTACTTTATCTTCGTCAGAAATACATCCTATAGTTTCTCTATCCGCTATCACATGATAAAGGAGGCGAAAATATGTACGGTTAGTCAGTTTTTCGGGGAGAAATAATGATACGAACGGAGAAAACAACAATCCCAATAAAATAACGCTAAAAAATAATACAATAAATATGCGTAATACCTTAAGCATCTTTTTCCTTCATCGTCAGTTCGCGGTATTTTAGATAACTCATAAATTGATATAATCCGGCATAAAAAGCGACCACAAAACCAATAAACCCGTCCTTATACCCTTTCTTGACTATATAAGTACGAATAAACCTGTCAAGGGTGCGATATAAAAACCTGCCAAACCTCATGGGCCTATTCTGCAATAACCACTTCTCCGCTTCCCATGTTGTCTGCCTGTTCAGGCTGTCCAGGAAATGCGCCAGGTCAGGATACCCCTTGTGGATTATGTCTTTAGTCAAATGCCCACATTCTCCGTCGATAAAAACGCGGGGGTGAACCTTGACTTCTTCGTATTTAAACTTATCTTTTCTGAATAATCTTACTTTGCCGGCAGGATACCACCCGCCGTAACGCACCCAGTGGTTTCCGATATAATTTCTTAACGGAATGGAGAAAGCCGCATAATCAGTATGGCTCTTTAAAATCGCGTTTATTTCCTGCTTTAATTCTTCGCTTACTATTTCATCGGCGTCAAGGCTTAATACCCACAAATTCTTTGCCTGGGCGTAGGCGAAATTCCTGTGCCTGCCTTCAATATCCATCTTTCTGGTTACTATCTTATCTGTATACCTGTCTGCGATGTCTACCGTCTTGTCGGTGCTCTCGTCATCCACCACCACTATTTCATTTGCCCATCCCGCAACAGACTCAAGGCACGCCCCTATATTTTCTTCTTCATTTTTAGTCAAAACCACTACCGATAAATTAATCATTGCAGGAACTCCTTTATTGAACCGGCGATATAATCTAATTCCTCCCTGGCCAGATCCGGATATACGGGTATCGCTACTACCCGAAGAGCGGCTTTTTCGGATTCAGGGAAATCTCCTTTTTCGTAATTCAAATATTTAAAACATTTCTGGAGGTGCAATGGTAACGGATAGAAAATACGCGCGTCTATACCTTTGGCTTTTAAGTATTCAATCAATTTAACATTATGGCAATTTAAACGCAGGACATACTGTTGATAAATATGAGTAGTATATCCGGGCACAAAAGGCGTTTTAATATCAACACTTTTAAACTGTTGGTTATAATATTCGGCGTTCCCCTGTCTCGCCTTATTCCAGGAATCAAGATATTTCAGCTTTATCTTTAATATAGCGGCCTGAATAGTATCCATACGATTATTATACCCTAAGACCGAATGGTAATACCTGTCCCTATTGCCCTGGTTTCTTAAAATCTTAAGTTTATCGGCGGTGCTCTTGCTGTTAGTAATTACCATACCGGCATCACCGAACGCACCAAGGTTCTTGGCAGGGAAAAAACTCACCGCGCCGCAATGCCCGATTGTCCCGGCTTTCCTGCCTTTATATTGGGCGCCAAAAGCCTGCGCAGTATCTTCAATAACTTTAAGGTTGTATTTTCTGGCTATTCTCATAATAACATCCATATCAGCGCACTGGCCATAAAGATGGACCGGGATAATCGCCTTGATTCTTCTCTTTGTGTCTTTTTTAAGTATTTTCTCTACGCTTTCAATAGATATATTATATGTTTCGGGATCAATATCTGCGAATACGGGAATTGCCCCTATGCTTGCTATTGCTCCGGCTGTAGCATAATATGTAAAAGTTGGGCATACCACCTTATCGCCGCACTCAATACCCACAGCAAGCAATGCTAATTTGATTGCATCCGTGCCGTTAGAAACTCCGACGGCATAACCTGCATTACAGTATGCCTGAACGTCATTCTCAAAATTACGCACTTCCTCCCCCAATATGAATCCGGTACTGTCTATTACATTTTTAATAGCAGCGTCCAGCTCCTGGCGTATGGGAGCAATCTGTTTCTTAATATCAAGCATAGGTATCTTATTCATAAAATCATTCCTTTTCTTGTAATAATTTAACAACGGCGTTCATTGCCGATTCAACATCTATTGTTTCAATACACTCCCTGTTTCTTATGCAGTTTAATAAACGGAAATTAACATAGCAAGGGCTGCATTTAAGGCTCTTTCTTAAAACAATATGGCGGTTTTCATCGTAAGGGTAAGGTCCGTATACTTTAGGGTCAACAGGCCCGAAGAAAGATACTGTCTTTTTACTGAGCGCCGCCGCAATATGCAAAGGCCCTCCGTCATTGGTTATCAGAATATCCAAGTTATTTATAATAGCGATTAATTCTTCCAGCGTAGTCTCTCCCGCCAAATCTATCGGCCTTGCGCGCAT
>JAQTVG010000122.1 GCA_028706895.1 Candidatus Omnitrophota bacterium | reverse complement strand
ATTATATGCCCGTTATTATAAGGATAAATATTTAGCACTGCAAAAGAATGTTTGCTCTTTAGTATGACATAATTCTCGCGCCTGGAATTTAGGCTCCTGCAGAGTATGCAGCCCTTCGGCCTTTTTGCCTTTAAATATTTTATTCTCCATGGCGCCCAGAGCCTGTCCATTATTTGTTTCCTTTTAAGTTATATTTTAATAATCTTTGCTTCTATTTTTTTATCGTTAATTTCTATAATGCCGTAAGAATTCCACGGGGCGAATACTTTATCTGTCGGGCTGCCGGGGTTAAAATACAGGATATCCCCCCGTTTTTCGTTTATGGCAGCGTGCGAGTGCCCGAATATAATTAAATCAACGTTGTCCTTCTTAAATATTTCCGTTACCAGGTCCATTATTTTACTCGGGTGGCCGTAGCCGTGCACTACGCCTATCCTGTGTTTTTCTATTTCAATAATTTGCTTTTCAGGTAAATCCTTCCTTACTTCATAGGGGTCCATATTCCCCCAGACTGCCCGCACATCCTTGCAAACGCCCCTTAACATATCTAAAACCTTCGGGTCTACGAGGTCGCCTGCGTGGATGACCATATCCACTTTCTTAAAGGCATTTAATACCTCTGGCGGGATGTCTTTTTCTGTTTCTGATATATGCGTATCTGCGATTACGCCGATTTTCATTGCCTGCTTGCTATAATGCGGGGCCTGGAAAATAAATCCAGTATTTGGTTGAAACTATTTAAATCCCACGCCCAGACTTTTTCTTCAAGCGCCCTTAACCGTGTATTTGTATCTATGTCCTGGAGAGAAACAATAATTTTTCTTTGCAGTTTATGCCGGTATTTCTTGCATTCCTTGGCGAATTCAGCGATATCTTCTTCCGTCAAGAGCCCTTGCTTAAACGCTATTATCCATAGGTCATCGTGAGAACGGCCTATCACGCCTTCCCTCAAGCGCCGGTTATTAAACTCCAGGGCTTTTATTTCCCTGAAATGAGTAAGCCTCAAACGTTTCCTTTCCATATTTATCACGTCGTCTTCAAACAAATGCAATAACTCTATGGTCCTGTCCATCAGGGTCTTCTGTGCGTTAGCAAGGAATTCCTGTATCATGCTTTCTATTTTATCTTTGAACATGACTTTCTGGTTCTTTGCGTCAAATGTTAAGGATTGGAGCCTCTGCTGGTATACAAATTTCAGCCAAAAACCGAATACGCGGTCATTTATTTTCAGGAAATCACCGTTACGGCTTATTGTGTCAAGCTCCGATAAATAGTTTACTCTCGCTGTTAATTCTTTACGCGTTTTTCGCAAGATATGCGCGATATCCTTTAATTTGTTGTGCCCGTCGGAGACGAGGTACAGGATGGCGGTATAATCCTGGCTGTTTGGTATATCCATAAACCGCTTTAAATAATTAGAGAATTTCTGGTTTAATATTCCTGCCGGCATAAAAAGCAGGTCTTCCAATATGCCTGATAAATTAAGATGGGTATCCTTTTTTAACAGCTCCCTGGATATCAATTCCAGGTAAAACGGATTACCGCCGGTAAAATGGATAATGAAATTTGCCAGGCCCTGGTTTAAATCCAGCCCTCCCAGCCTGTAATTCAGGTAGTCCCTGCTTGTTTTTGTGTCAAATGGCTCTACGGTAACTATCTGGAAGTTGCCGAACAATAACGACAGGTTCTTGGAGAGTATTGCTTTTGTTTTTAATTTCATGGAGCTTATGATTATATATAGTATGTTTTTCTGCAGGATTAATAATTTAGACCATTCGGAATACAGGTTCTTAATCCCCATATTTTCCAGGTTATGGAACTCATCAAAGACCACCACGCAGAATTTATTTGTTTCCTGGCTTATTATTTCAAATAAAGACAACAGCTCAATAAAAATATTGTTTTTCTTCCTTCTTTCAAGCGCCGCCAGTATTTCTTTTATTTTTTGCGTTGTCTTGGGTATGTATTTTTCGGACTTTGAAATTAAGAAACCAAGGTTTTCTTCCATACGGATGCCGCTGTTAATTAAAAAATTATAAAGCAGCACCCCGATAAACCTCTTAGCAAAAGAATCAAGCGACTCCGGCCTTATTTCCATATACACTATGATAAAACGGTTATCGTAAAATTTATTAAGGAACTTAAACATTATTGAGGTCTTGCCGACCAGTTCGTCACCGATAATGGCGATATTCTGGCGGTAGCCGTCTTTTAACCCCAATACGCGCTTGTCTAAGATATCCAGGTAATATTTGCGGTCAAAGAAAATATCTTTTGTCATGGTAAATAAAAATACGGGTTTTGCGGGATATGCCCTTTTCTTATTTCAAAGTGCAGGTATGGGTTCCTGTCTCTTCCTAAAGAACCTATCCTGGCGATAACAGCCCTTTTTTGGACATAATCCCCGGTTTTAACAAAGACTTCTGAATTTCTTGCATACACGGTAGAGAATCCATCGCCGTGGTCAATGATTATGGTCTTGCCGAAACTTTCAAAATTATTATTATAAAACGCCACCTTGCCGCTGCGCGAAGCAAGCACATCCTGGTCATTGACCTTTTGTATATTTATCCCCTTATTAATCATATCATTAAAAGTCTGGCCAAAGCCCGCAATGACCCTGCCTTTTAACGGCCAGGCAAAATCTTCGGGGCTGGCTTCCGCAAAGAGCTGCTGTTTTTTTTGCTTGGCGGAAGGTATGAATATGGATTGCCCCGGCTCTATGCTTGCAGCGTCGGGTATATGGTTAATTCTTACGATTTCGTCTAAATCTACGTTATATGCTTTAGATATTCTCCAGAGAGTTTGCCCCTTTTCTACCTGGTGGTATACGCCAGGCATGGAAAATTTAGGTTTTAGAGGCAATGTTGAGGGAGGTGTGGCGCATCCGGATAAAAATAGTAAGTAGCATATAGTAGTTAGTATATAGGGGAAAAATCGGAATTTTAAGCTATCTTTACGCATATTTTTGGAGCGGGCGAAGGGAATTGAACCCTCCTATCCAGCTTGGGAAGCTGGTGTTCTACCGATGAACTACGCCCGCGCATTTTTCCATTAATTTAATAGAACAATACTCGCCGCACATTGTGCATACGTCTAAAAGATGCGGTTTTGAAGAAACCCTGTAGCGTTTTGCTTTATCAGGGTCTACAGATAAAGCAATCTGCTCTTTCCAGTCGCGCATTTTGCGGGCGTGCGACATCCTCCTGTCCCAGTCAAGCGCGGATTTTATGCCTTTTGCTATATCTGCGGCATGCGCCGCGATCTTGTAAGCTACAACGCCTTCTTTGACGTCCTCTATTGACGGATGCCTGAGGTGTTCAGAAGGAGTTACATAACATAAAAAATCGGCGCCCTTACTTGCCGCAAGAGCGCCGCCGATTACGCTGCTTATATGGTCGTATCCGGCCGCCACATCCGTGACAAGCGGGCCCAATACGTAAAACGGCGCGTTATGGCAGATTTTCTTTTCTAAAATAACGTTCTTCTCTATCTGGTTCAAAGGGACATGGCCCGGCCCCTCAATCATGACCTGCACATTTTTCTTTTTCGCGCGCAGCGCTAAATCGCCTCGGATTTTGAGTTCAGAAATCTGCGCTTTATCTGTGGCGTCCAGTATTGAACCCGGCCTTAACCCGTCTCCCAAACTGAGTGTTACATCATAAGCATAAGCTATGTCCAGGATCCTGTCAAAATGTTCGTAAAAAGGGTTCTCTTTTTTGTTGCGCGCTATCCAGCTGGCTAAAATCGCCCCACCCCTGGAAACTATGCCCAATAGGCGCTTATTCTTATTCAGCACTGCCAGGCTTTCTCTTGTAACTCCTGCGTGAATAGTAAAAAAGTCCACACCTTCTTTTGCCTGGGATTCCAGGGTGCCCAGTATATCGCTGATATTAAATTTCAGGAAATCTTTTTTTGTTTTTTTAGCATTGACCGCTAATTCATATACAGGGACCGTGCCGACCGGTACGGGCGAATAATCCAGTATCTGTTTTCTTATTGCCTTAAGGCTGCCCCCTATACTTAAATCCATGACCGCGTCCGCCCCGTATTTTACGGCAACCTTTATCTTGGCTAATTCGTCGTTAGTTTGCGATTTATCGGTTGAAGTGCCTATATTTGCGTTTATTTTTGTGCGTAAGCCCTTGCCCACAACGCAGGGCTTTTTAAGGGAATGTTTTTTATTATTAAGGATAACAGCTTTGCCTTCCTTGATTAATTTTAAAATAATGCCAGGGCGCACTTTTTCATCCCTGGCAACCCTTTTCATTAAAGGGGTTATAATGTTATTTTTAGCG
>JAQTVG010000121.1 GCA_028706895.1 Candidatus Omnitrophota bacterium | reverse complement strand
TTGTTGTTGGAGGCGGCCTGGAGGATGCAGGCGAAGAATTCCTGAATAAAGTAAATTTGACGGTACGGGACTGGGCTTTTAGAGAGACTACGTCGGGCTTGAAAATTATTTATTCTCAACTTAGAGAAAATGCCGTTGCTGTAGGCGCAGCCAGTTTAGTCATAAAAAAGGTATTTGCAGGGTTGTTATAAAACAGGGGGAACCCCAATGCAGGATAAAATAAAGCTTATAATAATAATAGTGCTGATGGTTATGTTGGCGATAAGCGCACTTGTCGGCGTGCAAACTTACAGCTCCAAAAAAGCAATAGAGCTGGAGAGAAACAGCCTGAGAAATGAAAATAGTATTTTATCCAAAAAGATTGATGAAGTCTCCAAAGAAAGAAGAGGGCTCCAGGAGAAGGTTAACACGTTAAGCAATGATTTGGGAAAGGCCTCTCAGGAAAAAGAAGAGATACAGAAGCAATATGAAGCGATAATGAGAGAAAGAGAAAATTTAGTCGCTAAGGCCGAGTCTTTGCAAAAAGACAATAATAAATTGCGCGGAGATTTAGATAACCTTATGCGTGAAAAACAACAGTTAGGCAAAAACCTGGAAAACAATTTTGCCCCCATAAAACAGGAGAATGTCCAGTTAAGGCAGCAACTGGATAATATAAATACCCTTAAGGATAAACTGGAAACAGAACTTGAGCAGCTTAAAGGGGAAAAATCGGGTTTAGAAAAGAAACTTAATGAAATAGATTTATTCTTAGAGCAGAAATTAAGCAAGTCAAAATATCAAAGCCTGAAAGAACAGATGGGCTCTATCCGCGCTAGCGATAAACCAGAAGTAAAGCAGGCACCGCAACCGAAAGTGCAGCACTCAGAAAAAGAATCCGTGGAATTACCGGCCATAATTGTCAAGCCGCAAACAAAGGAACAGGAAAATGCTTCTCTTGATAAGAGTGTATCTGCTAAACCCGTGGGCTCGGTTTTAGAGATAAATAAAGAAAATGGATTTGTGATTATTGATTTGGGCCAGGAGATAGGAGTAAAGCCGGGAGATGTTTTTGGGGTATACAGGAAAGGGCAGGATAGCCCTATAGCCACCCTCGGAGTCATCCAGGTCCGCCAGAGAATTTCAGCGTGCGACATAAAAGAAGAAGCTATGCCCATACAAATGGGCGATTTGGTTAGATAAAATTCCTAAACTTTTTATCATATAGATAATGGTACGCATTAAAAAAAATCCCTCCGGAAATATCTCTATAAATGATGTTGCGCGCCTTGCCGGCGTGTCTATCACTACAGTTTCCCGCGTAATAAATAAAATCTCTACAGTCAAAGAAAAGAACCGTCTCCAGGTATTTGATGCGATAAAGCAGCTTAATTTCCAGCCTTCTATTTTTGCGCAGCGGCTGGCTACCGGCAAGAGTAATGTCGTGGCACTGGTCATACCGCGTTATGAAGGGATATTCTATTCTTATTATGCGCTGGAATTAATACGGGGCATAGGCACGCTTTGCGAGGCATTAAAATTAGATTTATTGCTGCACCTTACCGACACTAAATCCCCTATTAATTTAAAAGGTATAGGAGGGGTAATATTCGCCGATATTATCGGCAACCGCAGCCAGCTTGAGGATGCCCTGGCTTCTGGCATACCGTCCATAGTGATTAATCATTATATTGATGACCTGGAAGTCAGTTGTATCGCGATAGATAATATAACGGGAGCTGAAGAGGCAACTAATTATTTGATAGGTTTGGGCCATAAAAAAATAGCGCACATAACCGGAGATATGGTTACCCAGGCAGCAACGCATCGTTATGAGGGTTACCAGCGGGCGTTGAAAAAAAATAATATCGGGCCTAACGAGGAGTATGTATTAAAGACGGATTATTCCCGGGGGCAGGCGCGCACAGCAGCGGAGCAATTAATCAAGATGCCCAATCCTCCTACCGCCGTATTCGTTGCGTCTGATTCTATGGCACTTGAGGTAATGGCAGTAGCCAGGGAATTGGGCCGTAAACTTCCGGACGATTTATCTATCGTGGGTTTTGATGATAATCCCTCCGGGCTTTACGGGCCGGTATCTTTAACTACCGTAAGGCAGCCTTTGATTAAAATGGCAGAGGAAAGCGTAAAGGAATTAAATCTTTTAATATCCCGTAAAGATAAACGAGCAAAGGCAAAAAAGATCCTCCTTCCGACAGAATTGGTAATCAGAGAGTCCTGCCAGCGCATTGATTCTGGCAAAGCTTGATCCCGTTCTTAGCACAAAATATTGTATATAAAATTCGTTTTAATACCATATATTGTATTTTTTCCTTGACATAAAAATTTTTGAGTGCTATATTATTTTTTGCAAAAGCCAATAGATATAAACAGTATTAATCTCATCCTAATTCTAACTCCGGAGGAAAAATGAAACTTGAGCTTTCAGAGAATGCCTTAAAGGTATTAGAGAGAAGGTATCTGAGTAAAGACGAAAAAGGCCAGGTTGTTGAAACGCCGGAAGGCATGTTTAGCCGTGTAGCCAAGGCAATCGCAAGCGCCGATAAACTTTACGGCAGGAAAGAAGAAGAGGTGTCTGCTTTAGAAGGGGAATTTTATAACGTTATGGCTGCTTTAGAATTTATGCCTAATTCTCCCTGCCTCATGAATGCGGGAAAAGAGCTTGCACAGCTCTCTGCATGTTTTACATTACCCGTAAATGATTCCATGGATTCCATATTTGAGACATTGAAGGCGACTGCCATGATACACAAATCCGGCGGCGGCACAGGATTTTCATTTTCAAGGCTGCGCCCGAAGAATTCCGTAGTAAAGACTACAGGCGGAGTCGCATCGGGCCCTGTTTCTTTTATGAAGGTATATGATGCGGCGACGGAGGCAGTAAAACAGGGAGGCACCCGCCGCGGGGCAAATATGGGGATACTCAGGGTTGACCATCCGGATATATTGGAATTTATCACTTGTAAAGAAAACAATAAAGAGATTAATAATTTCAATATCTCAGTCTCTGTTACCGACGATTTTATGCAGAAGCTCCAGAAACAGGAAGAGTATGATTTAATAGACCCTCACAGCAATCAAGTCGTCCAGCGCCTTAACGCAAAAGAACTCTTTGATTTAATTGTAAAGCAGGCGCATAAGAACGGCGAGCCGGGTATTATTTTTATTGACCGCATGAACGATTTTAATCCCACTCCCAGGTTAGGAAAATATGAATCTACAAATCCCTGCGGCGAACAAGTGCTCCTTCCTTATGAGAGCTGTGACCTAGGTTCTATAAATTTATCCCGTATGTGCAAAGAGGCCGGGCCAGGACGTTATGAAATTGACTGGGATAAATTAAAAAACGTAACAAATTTAGCTGTGCATTTCCTGGACAACCTTATTGATGTAAATAAGTTTCCCATACCGGAGATAGAGAAGGCCACAAAATTAACGCGTAAGATCGGACTTGGCGTTATGGGGTGGTCAAGCCTATTGATACGACTTAATATACCTTATAACAGCGACGAAGCAGTTGCCCTAGCGGAAAAGGTCATGTCTTTTATATTAAGCCAGGCGACAAAGAAGTCTCTTGAGTTAGGCAAATCTAAAGGGTTATTCCCTGCTTTTAAGGGGAGCATTTTTGATAAAAAAGAAGGGGCTGTGCGCCTGCGTAACGCTACTCTTACTACTATTGCCCCTACGGGCACAATAAGTATTATTGCAGGGCCTTGTTCTTCAGGTATCGAGCCCCTATTTGCCATATCTTATTATCGCAATGTAATGGATAATGATAAGTTGACAGAGGTTGAGCCTTTGTTTGAGGAAGTCGCGCGCAAGAGAGGGTTTTACAGCCGGGACCTGATGCAAAGGATAGCTGAAAAAGGTTCTATACATGATTTCACCGAAATTCCGGAAGATGTTAGAAGGGTTTTTGTCACTTCCCATGATATTTCTCCTGAGTGGCATGTGCGTATGCAGGCTGCATTCCAGAAATATACCCATAATGCCGTTTCCAAGACCATTAATTTTCCCCATGAAGCAACCATTGAAGAAGTAAGACGTTCGTATGTATTGGCGTATGAATTAGGGTGTAAAGGCATTACTATTTACCGCGACAGGAGCCGTGAAGAGCAGGTTTTAAATATCGCTCGCAATGACCCAAAACAAGAAGTTAAGGTTGACGGGGCCATAAAAGAAATTGCTCCCAGGCCCCGCCCGGAAGTAATTAACGGCACAACCACAAAAGTGGCCACAGGATGTGGCAACCTTTATGTGACCATTAACAGCGACGAAGAAGGCAGGCCTTTTGAGCTCTTTACCCAGATG
>JAQTVG010000120.1 GCA_028706895.1 Candidatus Omnitrophota bacterium | reverse complement strand
AGATACTTACAGGTCCAGCGGCCCCGGAGGCCAGCACATGCAGAAGACTGATTCTGCGGTAAGGATTACACATATACCGACGGGCACGGTAGTCGCCTGCCAGGATGAGCGTTCGCAGCTTAAAAACAAGACTAAAGCGATGAGGATCCTGCGCGCCAGGATATTGGATGTGAAGCAACAGGAAGAAGCCAAGAAGCTTTCACAGGAAAGAAAATCCCAGATTGGCTCAGGAGACCGCAGCGAAAAAATACGCACTTATAATTTCCCGGACAGGCGCGTAACCGACCACAGGATAAATTTTACCGTCCACCAGTTAGAATCAGTGATGGAAGGCGATTTAGACGAATTATCTGACGCGTTAATAAAAGCAGCGGAGGCAAAACCCGGTGAATGAAGCAGAGTTATTATTTACTGATATTTTAAATTGCAGCCGCCCGTCTTTATACCTGGATAAGGACACGCCTTTAGATAAGGCGCAATCTTATTTTGTGTCAGGCGTATTAAAAAGAAGGATTAAGGGTGAGCCAATACAATATATATTAGGCAAGGCGGAATTTATGGGGTTAGAGTTTAAACTGGCCCCGGATGTGCTCATACCCCGCCCCGAAACCGAGATACTGGTAGAAAAGACAATAGAGATGGCGCGCAGCCCGGAAGTAGCGGCCCGTAGCATATTAGATATAGGGACTGGCTCCGGATGTATTGCTGTAAGCCTTGCAAAAAATTTACCCGGCGTAGAAATAACAGCCGTAGATATTTGTGAAAAAGCGATAAAGATAGCCAGGCGGAATGCTTTACTTAATAATGTAAAAATTAATTTCCTGAAAAGCGATTTATTTGATAACCGCCAACTTAAGGCCGATAACTATGGAATAATCGTATCTAATCCCCCGTATATACCTGCCGCGGAAATTGACGCGTTGCAGCCCGAGATAAAATACGAGCCCCGCCTGGCGTTAGACGGCGGAAAAGATGGCCTGGATTTTTACCGGCGCATAATCAATAGCGCCCATCTTTATTTAAAGGAGAACGGCTTATTAATTATGGAGATAGGGTTTAACCAGAAGGAAGCTGTGAAAAATATTTTTAAAGTTTGCGGATATTTTGAGATAATAGATGAGGTAAAAGATTATAATAATATAGATAGAATCGTAATAGCAAAAAAGCGAGAGAGAACGAATGGATAAATTAGTCATTGAAGGCGGAATCAAGCTAAAGGGCGAGGTCACAGTCTCTGGTTCAAAGAATGCGGTATTGCCAATACTCGCCGCGACCTTATTAACAGATGAGCCTTGTATCATCAGGAATGCGCCTGCCTTGCGCGACACTAACACGATGCTCAAGATTTTGCGTTCTTTGGGGAAAAATGCCGAGTTTGATAAGGGTATCGTATTTATAAGTTCTACCAAACACGCGAATTTTATCGCTGATTATAAATTAGTTTCAACTATGCGCGCGTCATTCTGTGTTTTGGGCCCTATGCTTGCTAAATTGAAGAAGGCCAAGGTTTCTCTGCCGGGCGGGTGCATTATCGGAGTGCGGCCGGTAGATTTGCATCTTAAAGGAATTAAATCGCTCGGAGCTGATATCACGGTTGAATCAGGCTATGTTTTGGCAAAGGCAAATTACCTTAAGGGCAACTACGTATATTTAGGGGGCGTTTATGGTTCATCGGTTTTAGCCACTGATAATGTAATGATGGCAGCTACTTTAGCAAGAGGCAGGACTGTGATTGAGTCTGCGGCTTGCGAACCGGAGGTAGCGGATTTAGCGGAATTCCTGATTAAGATGGGCGCTAAAATAAAGGGCCACGGCACACCGACTATAGAAATAGAGGGAGTAAAACAATTGCGCGGGGCTGAACATACGATAATTCCGGACAGGATAGAGGCAGGGACAATGATGTTGGCAGCGCTTATTACAAAAGGCGATATTACCATAAAGAATATACGTTTTGAGCACTTGGGAGCTTTGATTGATAAATTAGACGAAGCAGGCGCCTCAGTAATGAAAACGGATTCTTCTATCCGCATGAGGCTTAAGAATAAGCTTAACGCAATAAATGTTACAACTTTGCCTTATCCGGGTTTTCCTACAGATATGCAGGCGCAGATTATGAGCCTGATGAGCGTTACTCCGGGCATAAGCGTGATTACCGAGAAGATTTATCCGGACAGGTTTATGCATGTGGCGGAACTCAACCGTATGGGAGCGCGCATACAAAGAGAAGGCCCGCACGCCATAGTTGAAGGCGTAAAGCAATTGTCAGGGGCGCCGGTAATGGCGTCGGATTTACGCGCTTCGGCATGCCTGGTATTGGCAGGATTGGTAGCCAGCGGAAAAAACTCTGTATCAAGGATTTATCATCTTGAGCGCGGGTATGAGAACATAGAGGAGAAATTAAGAGGCCTTGGCGCAAAAATCTGGAGAGAGAAAGAATGATTTTAATGATTGATAATTACGATTCTTTTACCTATAACCTGGTCCAGTATTTTGGAGCATTGGGCGCAAATATAAAGGTTTTTAGAAATGATAAAATAACCATAAGCAAGATTAAGAAATTAGAGCCTGAGAAGATTGTTATTTCGCCTGGCCCCGGCAGGCCCGAAGGCGCGGGTATTTCCTGTGATGTAATCAGGGAATTCGCGGGTAAAATTCCTATATTAGGAGTATGCCTTGGGCATCAAAGTATTGGTTACGTATACGGAGGCCGCATCGTAGGGGCAAAAAGGCTTATGCATGGGAAGACCTCTATGATTTATCATAACAAGAAAGATATATTCCGCGGCATACCCAATCCTTTTGAGGCCACCCGTTATCATTCGCTGCTCGTGGAAAAAAAGAGCCTGCCTGAATGTTTGGAGATTACTGCCTGGACAAAGGCAAACGAGATTATGGGCTTAAAGCATAAAAAATATCCTCTCTGGGGAGTGCAGTTTCATCCGGAGTCTATCCTGACCAAATCAGGCAGGGATATTCTCTCAAATTTCTTGAATATATGATACAAGACGCAATAGAAATATTGTCAAAAGGAAACGATTTAACCTTCCCGCAAACGGAAGCGGTAATGGAAGAAATTATGTCCGGAAAAATAGCCACGCCGCAAATCGTTTCTTTTCTGACGAAACTTAACGAACAAGGCGAGACTTCCGAAGAATTAGCGGCGGCAGTCCAGGTTATGCGCCGCCACGCCTTAAAGATACAAACTAAACATAGAGTTGTATTGGATACTTGCGGCACAGGCGGAGACAGGAAGCACACCTTTAATATTTCAACAGCAGCAGCGTTTATAGTAAATGGTGCCGGTATAGCTGTGGCTAAACACGGCAATCGCTCTGTCTCCAGCAAAACAGGCAGCGCCGACGTTATGGAGGCGTTAGGCATAAATATAAATATGGATAAGGAAAAAATAGAAAAGTGCCTTGACGAAATCGGTATAGCTTTTTTATTCGCGCAGAATTTTCATCCCGCGATGAAATATGCCATGGAAGCAAGAAAACAGATAGGCGCTAAGACCATATTTAATTTTCTCGGGCCTTTGAGTAATCCTGCAGGGGCCACGCACCAACTAGTCGGGGTTTATGACAGCGCGTGGGCGCATAATTTGGCATATGCTTTTAAAAAGCTGGGCACAAAACATACAATGGTTGTTTGCGGCAGGGATAATTTGGATGAAATAAGTACCGTAGCAGAGACCCTGATTTATGAAGTACGCCAGGATAAGGTAGAAGAACACGAGATTAGCTACAAATATTTCGGTTTTGCTCAAGCTGATCCTTCAGATTTAACCGGAGGGGATGCGGATTGTAATGCCAAGATTATAATTGATATTTTAAAAGGCGCTAAAGGCCCGAAGCGTGATATCGTTTTATTAAATGCAGCAGCTGCCATATATGTTTGCGATAAGGCAGGGTCTATAAAGGAAGGTTTAGCCCTTGCTTACGAATCCATAGATTCAGGAAAGGCATTTAAAAAACTTGAGTTATTAAGGGAGTATTCAAGCAAATCTTAAAAATGAAAAAGACAGATACCTTAAAGGAAATTGTAGTAAAGAAGAAAGAAAAAATACTTTTAGCAAAACAAGTTATTTCAGAAGAAGAGTTAAAGGCAAAAGTTGTAGATTTACCCAAGACGCGGCCTTTTATAGAAGCTATTAGCAAGCCAAAGCAGATTTCGCTTATCGCTGAGATAAAAAAACAATCTCCCTCAAGCGGGGTAATCAGGCAGGATTTTAATCTCCAGGATATAGCGCGCATTTATCAGGATTGCGGGGTGCAGGCAGTATCCGTATTGACCGAAGAGGATTATTTTGGCGGGAATATTTCCTACAT
>JAQTVG010000119.1 GCA_028706895.1 Candidatus Omnitrophota bacterium | reverse complement strand
CCAAACAGCCAAACTACTGACTTTAGGTTTTACCTGTTCTTGCATATCAATCCCCCCCTTCCTGGCTTTACTTCTCTAACATACCGCTTCAATTCCCAACCTCTGCTATTTAAGTGAGATTTCCTCTATATCAATCTTGGCATTGTTTGTAGCATTAAGTGGTTCTGTAAAAGCACATTGGCCATAATGTATTACCAATCGATAAACTTTATGTAAGTCTGTCCCGTTATCTTTAAATGTTTGTAAGGGAATGAGAATATGCGTAATGCTATTATTGCTTAAGTGATATGGCTTAGGGTCTAGTCCTTGCGGTCTGTTTACTACAGTTGAATCAAGGCCGCTGGTTAATTGTATTTTAACCCGCAGATCTTTCTCCTCTGCGGCAACGGGGCTTATTTTAATAGAGAGGCTGCTATAATCTGAAAAGTCCAGCTTGCGTCTTTCAAAATTAAGCGCCTTTGACCGCCAGGGACAGCCCTGCTTAGGATCAGGATTATCATTGCCATATTCTATCATCCGGTCATGTTCCAAAATCATCTTATCGAGGATTATCTGTTTCCAAAGGAATTCATTAACTAGATAAGAATATTTACCCCATCCTAAATAACAAAAATATTTGAAGTTTCGCCAAGAACAATACATCACTAATATTATAACTACCATCAAAATTAAAATGAACAAAGATATGTAAACCGGCAGCGTTAATATTTTACTAAGATTGTGAAGTGCTTACCAGTTAGCGCAGGATTTAATCAATGGAAATAATTGAGATAATGAAAGGCCTTCCGGCCTAAATAGCTTAAGGAAATTGTACACACTCAGCAATATGCATAGCCAAGATAGAGTGCAAAATATTACATAACATGTCCACCAATACCTTTCACTTGTCCTCCTTAACTCGGAAAACCGGCGTTTTTCCTTTGAAGATTTATCAACAGCTTCTTTTTGCTGCAGAAGCTCCTGCCGGGCGCGAAAAATCACAAGCGCATTTTCCCACCCGGGAAAATTTTTTACCAAATCAGGCCTGACAATTATTTTTTCCAATACCTTTAAATATCCCACAATGCGGGTAAGCGTAACGGCTTTATCAAAAAATAAATGCCAAGACGGCAATAAGATAGTTAACGGAATTAAACAGGCGATTGAGACAGGGATTGGCGAATGTTCTTTCACGCCTATGCTAAACAATACCCCCATGACCCCAGCGCTTCCCACAGAAAAATTAATAAACCAAAGCTGGGCTTGTTTTATATTGCTCAACTCTTCTCTTAACATGGCATGTTCTTTATATAAAAGTTCTTTATTGTCACAAGCCATCTCTCATCTCCTTATCGCTACCAGATTACGGGTACATTCACCGAAACAACAGTCTCCCAACCAACCAACAACCACCTGGTCAACTGAAAATTATAATAACGTACTATTATATCTTACCACTTCCAACATTAAACTCAATAACTTTAATCATAGCTAATCATGCGAAAATAATTGTATTTTATCTATTTGATGCTATAATTATGCTATTCTAAAGAAGAATGATAACAAGGAGGGCAAATGAGGATATTAAAGGCAGCTATAGTCTTAGGTATAGTATTATGTTTCTGGCAGGGAAATGCTTTTTCCGAAGACAGAACAGAATATTTCGGAGACGGCCTGAAGAAAGACGAAGTTTTCTCTGTGGGGGAAATATTTTATGAAAAGAATAAACTGGTTACACGCAGCTTTGAAAACGAGGTTATCTTTATAGTCAAGAAAATTACCTATACTTACCAAGGCTTAGAAAATAATAACCTTAAAATAATGCAGGTCATCAGGAAAGATAGCAATATGGTCTCTAACCAGGTTATCCCCAAGCCTTTAATCCTGCGCTTAGATAAAGATAACCAGGCGCTGCTTAAAACTGAATTTGGAGAAAATCTACAGATTAAAGTCCTAGATGGACAGGATGGCCTGTCTATCACGCAAATAAAGGACACCAAACCTTCTAAACCTGCGCCGTAAACAGCCATACGCATCCTAAGAATAAAGATGCGATCTTCAGCTTAAAGAAGGTTTCTTAGCTATTAAAAATAATCATAGAGGCTGATTGCGGAAAAATAACGTCTATCCCCTACCCCAGAATACCTCTCCGTCATTTTCCTTAATAAGGCGGGATACTATTCCTACTATTTGCGGGTCGTACTTAGAGCCGCATCCTTCATTGAGCTCCTGATGGGCCTTAGTAATTCCCAAGGCCTCCCGGTAAGGACGGTAACAGGTCATTGATTCTAAGACATCACTGATTGCCAGTATGCGCGCCTCCAGCATAATCTCGTCTTCTTTAAGGCACCGGGGGTATCCTGAACCGTCCAGGCGTTCATGGTGCTGGTATATAACCTCAGCCAGGGAAAACGGAAATTCAATATCCTTGATTAGATCATAGCACTTCTTAACGTGTTCCTGGACAAGCTGATATTCCAGTTCGCTTAACTTGCCCGGCTTATTCAGAATATCCAAAGGTATGCTGATCTTCCCCAGGTCATGGAGTTCTCCTGCCAGGCGTATGCCTAAAATACGGTTTTCATCCCAGCCTAATTCCCCGGCGATGGTAGAGGCGATATCCGCTACCTGACGGGTATGGCTGAATGTATAGGGGTCCCGCATCTCAAGGGCCTTACCTAAAACCGTAAGGGCATTAATAAGCATGCCCAGGCGCTCTCTTTCCGTATTCGCATAAGCAGTCATATCGCGGGTAATGCCCATTGTCCCGATAATATCGCCGTTTCTACCATACATGGGTATTTTAGTAGTCATCACCTGGTTCCAGGCGCCGTTAGCAAGCAGGGTGCGTTCTATCTTGCCTATGATAGGATTACCGGTTTTTAACACATAGCTGTCGTCTTCAAACATCGCTTTAGCCTGCAGGTAAGGAAAGAAATCAAAATCGGTCTTGCCGATAATCTCCTCAAGCCCAAACCCCGTGCCTTTTAAATAGAATTTATTCACCTTTATGATACGGCTATAGCGGTCTTTGAAATAAATGGCATCCGGTATATTATCAAGCAGGCCCTGCAGGAAATCCCTTTCCAGAGACAACTGCTCTGCCATCTCTTTATGGGAGGATATATCCTCAATTATCCCCTCCAAATATTCTGTTTTACCGTCATTTATGCGCGAGGCAGTAATGGCTACCCATTTGTTCTTATTGCCCCTGCTCTTCCTAAGGGCCTCAAAAAACTTGACCCTCTCCTCCTTATTAACCACCTCAATAAACCTATCCTTATCTTCGGGATTGAGAAATAATTTCTGCCAGCTTATCCCTTCTAATTCTGCCTTAGACGCATAATCGAGGAGGCGGGCAACCGCAGAATTCACAATAATAAAACCCTCCGGGGGAGAAAGGGAATATTTAAAAAGACCTATCCCCAGGTCATCTGCGGTAGTAGTAGTAAGATAGAAATTTCCTTTCATGGGATGATGCGATTCTGCGTTTCGGTGAAGTGACTTACTTTAATAAGACTTCTTTTAAGTATAACATATTTTAAGCTATTTTCAAGGCGTGCCTTCCTTAACAGGGACAATTTCTTTTGCTAATTCGTACCGGGCAATAATTCCGCGATTGAGGTTATTTCTCTTCAGGAGAATCACCGCGTAATCGTCGGCATATACTACGGCCCAGCGGGGATCAAATATCCTGCGGGACAGAAAGATCTTTGTCGCGTTATCTATTGGAAAAGAAGAGTAAAAGATCACATTAAACCCGTATTTCTCCTGCGCCTGACCCCAAAACGCCTCATCCTCCTGCAGCCTTAAATAGGTATTGTTAAAGAAATCCTCAGGATAAGCCTCCGGCCGGTTATCTACAAATGGGCGATGCGCAGGGTATAAATAATAAATCAAATACCCCCCGATATTAAAATTATTCAGGATGGGCCCCTGGATATTATGTTGCAGGTAAAAGTTTGCAGCAGATGCAACCCCCTTTTTAAGGCCTAAGCCGCTATCTTTAAGCCTTGGCCAATAAGCTGCCTTAGTCAGGAATAAACTCGCGAAAACCAAGACAATACCGAAAAAAGCCAGTAAATAAGCGCCCCCGCCTACTTTCCTATCCGCAAAGAGTATACGCAAATTAAAAGAAACAAGGGGTAAAAGGAGATATCCGAATATAGGCAAATTGCGCACTGCCAGAAGGGCCATGGCCACGGCCATTACTGTAATAAGGCTAGCGGCAATAAATAAATCGTCTTTTCTTTTTATAAATCTTAGAGCCGCAAGCAGCCAACTTCCCATAAGCAAGACAAGGGCAAGTTTAAAATAGAATAAAGGATAGAAATATAGAAAATGGTTTCTCGC
>JAQTVG010000118.1:2894-4350 GCA_028706895.1 Candidatus Omnitrophota bacterium | reverse complement strand
TCCATTCCGGATGCTTAAAATACCCCTGCATAACATTTGGCCCTTTAATTAGAATCTGCCCTGCGCCTCCTGTGTCCGGATTAATAATTTTTACCTGGACGCCGGGTATGGGCCTGCCTACCGAGCCAAATTTTATTTTTTCTAAGGGGTTTAAGCTTACTACGGGAGAAGTCTCAGTTAAACCATAACCTTCTATGATTCTTATGCCCAATAATCGCGATAAATCCCGCGCAATCTCCGGGTCGAGCCTGGCTCCGCCAGAAACCAGTAACCTCAATTTCCTGCCCCACTGGCGGCGCACTGCGATTCTAACCAATATCAAAGAAAAAGGAGAAAGCAGAAAAGGAATTTTTCTCGCGCGTTCAGATATACCTTTATGCAGCATTAAAAACAGCTGCGGCACGCCTACGAGAATAGTAACGCCGCCCTCCCTTATTGTTTCTATTAATTCCTGCGGGCTAAGAGTAGGGCAATACGTAACTGTGGCACCTAAAAAAAGCGGAGTGATTAAAGTTACCATAAAAGCGTATGTGTGGTGCAGAGGTAAGATAGGAAGCGCGTTATCCAAAGAAGAGGCAAGGCCAAGCTTTATTATGCTATTGTAATTAGAGCAGATATTCGCGTGGCTTAATAAAACGCCCTTAGGTTCGGCAGTTGTGCCTGAGGTATAAATTAATGAAGCAATATCCTGGGGAAAGATATCCGGCAATGCGTTTATGTCCGGCGTGATTATTTCTATATCGGTAAACCTGGCCAGGTTTTCGCTATTGGGCTCCGGAGCATCTAAAACAATAATTTTGGCAGGGTTACCCGCCATACCCTGCTTAATCTTTTTTGTAAAAATATCGTAGGAACAAAATATAACTTTTACATTGCTGTCGCTGATAAGATTATTTATCTCATGCTGGTTTAATTGTGTATCAATAGGCACGCACACAAGGCCTGCGCATGTTATGCCCAAATAAATCATTGCCCATTCAGGGCGGTTCTCCAGGATAATTGCGGCAGCGTCGTTCTTCTTAAACCCTTGTTTGATTAAAAAGGCGGATACTTTTAAAGAATGCTCTTCTAATTCCTTATATGTAATCTTAATCCAGCTATTCTCGCGCCTAATCTGTAACGCTGTTTTGGCGGGGGATTTTCTGACAGCATCCCTGAATAACCGGGGAATGACCAAATTTTCTTCTCGCATATTAAGAATGTTGTTGTTTTAATGCCGTATCGGGAATACGCAATAAAAAAATAAAACCCGAAATAATAAATAAATTCAGGCTAAAAAGCGTAATACGATACCCCCATTCACCAAAACGGCCCAGAAAAAGAATCATCCCGCCCCAAAAAAGAGTTCCGATGATAGCTGAAAGATACCCCACTAGATTAAATAAGCCAAATATTTCACCTACCCTCTCGGCAGGGACAATGGTGGCGGCCATAGCGCGGGATACTACCCATGTAG
>JAQTVG010000118.1:0-2884 GCA_028706895.1 Candidatus Omnitrophota bacterium | reverse complement strand
CGCCCATCCGGCCAAGGCGCCGACAAAATAATACCAAGAGGCACCCCTCATAAATGCCCCGCACGTAAAACATGCCATCCATAAAATAAAAACTATTAACAGGCAACGCTTATGCCCTATGTAATCGCTGATAAAACCCGAGAGGAAACTTCCTATAATTGCAAAAATAGTGGAGAAACCAATTAAATTAATTACCTCGGCGCTGTTTAAGCCAAACGCGCGCGTGGCATAAACGGACATAAAAAGGATTACAGCATTAACCGCGCAGAGTCCAAGGAATGCAGACTTCAGAAAATCCGTTAACCCGG
Source organism: Candidatus Omnitrophota bacterium (assembly GCA_028706895.1). Classification (GTDB taxonomy): domain Bacteria; phylum Omnitrophota; class Gorgyraeia; order Gygaellales; family Profunditerraquicolaceae; genus UBA1562. The sequence goes on along the minus strand of JAQTVG010000118.1, from coordinate 2,576 downwards.
GGTATTTATAAGTGCTGATAAGAGTGCCTTTTAATGTTTGAAAGATTTTAGATATCTTCTCTTTTTTAAAGAAATGGGCCAACGGCGGCTTGCCATCTACGGGTTTATCTTTTATAAAAAACAAGCACGGCAAAGCAAAGATTAAAAATAAAACAGCAGTAGGAAAAAATGTCGCCTGATACCCGCTTCTTAAGACTATGGGCTTGAACAGGTACAAGGCGATGATGGCGCCGGTATAACCCATCATCTTGCCAATACCCGAAACAAGGCCTATTTTATTACGGGGCGCTATATTTACTATAAGCGCGTTATAAAAAACTATCGCCGCCTGGCAGCCAAAATTTGCAATGGCAAAAAATAATAATCCCATAAAGACGCTTCCGGAGACGCCTAAAATAGCAGTAAATATAATGGATACTAACGTAAGGGCAATGAGAAAACCTCTGCGCTTTTCGGTTATATCGGAGATTGCCCCGAGGATAGGCGAAGAAATCGCAACGCAAAATACAGAAATACCAAAAGCTATACTATAGAATATCTCGTGAACCTGCTTTTCTATGGTGAGCCACCGCACAAAATAGAGCGAAACTATATTTAAAGCGAAGAACTGGTTAGCTAGGTCATACAAAGACCAGGAGAGAATTAAAAAACCTCTTTTTAACTTTTGAGGGTTGATTTTCATTGATGTTTCTTTAAGAAATTCTCCATATCAGGAGGTAACGTAGCCAGCAGCGATAATTCCTTGCCTGTGACAGGATGGACAAATTTCAGGATTTTAGCGTGCAGGCAGAGGCGTTTTGCCCTTAGTTTAAAATCACGGCGGAACGCGAATCTTGACTCGCCTACCAATGGGTGCCCGATATTTTTAAAGTGTATCCTGATTTGATTTGTCCTGCCGGTCAAAGGCATAACTTCAACAATACTAAGATCTCTTCTTTTTTCAATGACTTTATATTTAGTAAGCGCGCTTCTTGACTCAATAGGATAGGATATATTGCCTTCGTCTTTAGGCAACATACCTTGAATAAAAGCGATATATATCTTTTTGACGCCTTTTTTCCGGAATTCTTCCATCATTTTCTGCTGGATAGATTTGCCTTTAGCGTAGATAATTAAACCGGAGGTCTCCCTGTCCAGGCGATGACAGGGATACAAACGATACGATAAACCTTTATCCTTTAAATCTTCATTAAGGATACTATTTAGCGTGCGGGTTTCATTCTTGGGAGTAGGGATAGTGAGTAATCCGGAGGGTTTATCTAAAACCAATAACCAGTCATCTTCATAGACTATTGGGATATTCACTTAAATAATTTCAAGCATCCTGTCTATAGACTTTTTAGCGCGCACACGGACATCTTCAGGGACTTTAACTTCTTCTTTTAGCTCCTCAAGAGCCCAAAATATTTTCTCCTGGGTAGTGCGTTTCATGTTTGGGCAGACTGCCCGCTCTGAAGCAGGATAAAATTCTTTTGTGGGGTTATCCTGCTTAAGACGGTATATAAGCCCGACCTCGGTGCCGATAATAAATTCTTTCGCGTCGCTTTCTTTGGCAAATTTACCCATCATGCTCGTAGAAAGCACGGCGTCAGCCATAGAGACAACCTGCGGCAAACACTCCGGATGCACCATTACTTTGGCGAAAGGGTGAAATTTTCTTTCCCGTTTTATATCTTCAGGTAATATCTTCAGGTGGGTAGGGCAAAATCCGTTCCATGAAATAAGATCTCTACCTGTCTGTTTTGAAACATAATCCGCCAGGTATTTATCCGGCACAAATATAATCTCTTCCTTATCTTTCAGGGCATTCACTACCGCTACCGCATTAGTTGAGGTGCAACATACATCCAACTCTGCTTTTACCTCGGCAGAAGTATTCACATAGCCTACCACCGCGGCTTTAGGATGTTCCTCTTTTAATTTCTTCAGTTGATCCGCGTTAATCATATTCGCCATGGGGCAGCCGGCAAACGTATCCGGCATAATGATTAATTTCTGCGGGCACAGAATTGACGCTGTCTCTGCCATAAAATGCACGCCGCAAAATACAATCACTTTAGCATCGGTTTTAGACGCCTTACGGCTTAATTCCAAGGAATCCCCATGAAAATCAGCCACATCCTGGACTTCAGGAAGCTGATAATTATGCGCCAAAATTATGGCATCGCGCTTTTTTTTCAGCTCAAGAATCGTCTTTGTTAATTCATCGCTATATTGTTTTTTCATCATCTTAAGACTCTTTCAATAATTCCTCCGCCTACAACTACATCTTTATCATAAAACACGGCAGATTGCCCTGGGGTCAGCGCGAACTGCGGTTTTTTAAATGTTATTTTTAACTTATTTTTAACAGGTGTAATTACAGCAAAGGCTTCGGGGTGATTATACCTTATCCTCACCTTAAGGGCAACCTTCTTTTTTGAAAACGGCAAGGTAAAATGAATATCCTTGACAATAAACTTGCTTGCGTAAACATCTTCTTTTTTACCCACCACTATACAGTTCTTTTTAGTGTCTATTTTTACAATATATATGGGATAGCCTTTGGCAATACCAAGCCCCTCGCGCTGGCCGAT
>JAQTVG010000117.1 GCA_028706895.1 Candidatus Omnitrophota bacterium | reverse complement strand
CGCCTAGCTTTTTATTGTTTATAGAAAGGATCGTTATTTGACCCACACACCCAAAATCCCTGATGGATGCCTATAGGAGGTCAAAAACACCCCGGGGGTGGGTAAATATATACGAGAAAGCGAGGTAACTAATGAAAGATGTGTACGTTATAGATGACGAAAACAAGAAGTTAATCTGTGACAAAGCAGAATGGGCTTTAAATCTTCACCCCTATTCTAGAAAGCCCCAAAAGTTTCAGCACATGGAGAATGTATTTTACGCAAGCTTCACAGGTTTTAGGGTTTTAGTTAATGATGAAAACGGAAACTCTGTTTGTTGTAGGTATTTATAATAGCCCAGTTAATCATTCGCTTCAGCGGTCAACTCTCTAAAAATAATATTATCCACAACACTCCCCTGAAATTTCCCTTTTTCTTTATATCTTTGAGGCGTATAATTTAATCGGGTCTATCATATCAAATACTCAAGCCCATCGCTTGGTAAGCAATATTATAACGATACAAGGGGGGATTATGAAAAAGGTGGACAAATCAGCATCAGATCGCAGATTAAGAATAAGAGCGCTAGCCGTAGCAACACGTGGGCAATTTAGTTATAAAGAAAAAGATTTATTGGGTGGTTGGAAGATAGAAGTTATAAATGGCATTGTGCATATTGGCAATATTCGGAAAAATCCTAATAGCGGAGCATTCCAATATTACCATGGCCCAAATAACATTCTTAATTATGCGTATGAAGAAATGAACTTGGACACATTGAAGCAAAGAATCGAATCTGAATATAAATAGACATAAAACGATAAATCTAAATTTTAAACATAAGCGATTGATAAATGAAGAATAAAAGAGAAATACTGCTTAGGTTAGCCGCTAAACACTTTTTTAGAAAGGTAAGGAGTAGGCTTAAAAGGCGGCTTTCTAATGGGGGTAAGATATCCAAAACAAAACGGCGGAAATATCATATCTCTTCAAAAATACGCTATGCAGACATAAAAGCCTCTAAACAGGGTAGATTAGAACGTTTTGGAATAAAAATTCCCAAAAGTTTTTGTTTTATTAAAGATCCCATTGGTACGAATAAGTTTTTCGAAAGATTGAGAAAGGAGTTTCAGAAACGCAAGCCTCGAGATATTTTTATAGATCATGATTCAACCGAAGAAATTGGATTGGCCGCCTCTTTTTTATTTGACCAAATAGTTAAAGAAGAAATAGAGTATTGGAAAACACATAAGATTAGAATAAGGCTAGCCGGAGTTGTTTCTAAGTCAAAACAAGTAAATAATTTCTTATTATCATTTGGAATTTTAAATGAATTGGGAATTTCGCATAAAAATTTTGGGCACGAACAAGTTGATGCTGACTATGCTGAAAAATACTATACTTTTAATATGAAAGGATCAAAAATTAAACGAGAGTTATCGGCCCTTGCGAGTGTAGGCATCGTCAACTATTTTAACACTTGCCTTGAATATAATGGGTTTAAGATAACTGATACAGCGCGACTATCGCTTGTTGAAAGAATGGGAGAAATTATCTGCAATGCAGAAGAGCATTGTGGTAATGATAAAGGAGAATGGTTTACCCTCGGATGCTATAACAAAGAAATGCATAATTGCAGTTTCGCAATAATTAATTATGGTAAAACAATTTATGAAAATTTGTCTGATGAAGAGTCTACGGCTTCTCACGTGATCGAAGATATACAAAAAATCATAGATAGCCATAGGCCATTTTGGCAAAAACTTCATGGGTTGATATTGAGCAAAGAACATGAAGAGCCCACATGGAATATCATGGCTTTGCAAGATGGTATTAGTTCAAAAAGAACAGAGACAGGAAGAGGCTTTTCGCGAGGGCAAGGTATAATGGACGTTTTAACATTTATAGAAGCGATAAAAGCTGGTAATAAAGGTGCGGAAATTTCCTTGCTTTCCGGGCATTCAGCTGTTAAGATAGACTACAGCTATCCAATAATTCGGAAAGAAGTGGGCCCTACAAAAGAGACGCGAAGATTCATTACATTCAATAAAGAGAATGATTTAAAAATGCCCCCAGACAGTAATAAGGTAATTTTTTTGGATAAAAAATTTCAGGGGGCAATTTTTACAGGAAGCTTTATACTCGACAAGAAATATTTGGAAGAAAGGTTAAAGCAGAAAGATGGAAAAGGTAATTAATTTAAACGATTTCCTAATAGGAACTGAAACCGCATTAGTTGGACGCGATAACGGAGAAAATGTCTTCGATAAATTTGTCAAGGCAGGTTTGCTCTTTGAAGATCTCGAAGGTAAATATGATAAAATAGTTATTGAGATCCCGGATAGAATAGTAAGCATAAATAAATCTTTTTTCCTGGGGTTATTTGAGACTGTTATAGCAAGATTAAAAAAAGATGGATTCTATGCCAAATATGATTTTAGAACAACGGATCATATTAAACAAAAAATAGAAAGTCATGTAGACGCAGCCCTGCTAAATGCAAGCCAAAAGGACATTTTGAATGCCTAATTCTGCGCTTAATCAAGCGGTAGGACAAGCAAGCATCGCTGTCGCTCCATCCGTCGCTCCCGCGTCTGCAACATTCTGGTCTGTCATTACCTCTAATCCTGCGGCTCTCTGGTCTATGTTGACTCTTATATTTAATATCATCCTTAGCATATTTAACGTTATTTGGTTTCATGTTAATCGGTCAAATAAACGAAAATATGACCTAGAGTTTACATTTTATGAGCTTCACGTTATTAATTCTTCAAAAAACCTAGTAGAATTTTCATCAAAAATGAAAAAAGAACTTAACTCTTTAGTTCTTAAAGCCCGAGGCGGAACCAAATCTGGATTTTCTAGAAAAGATGTTGAAAAGCACATTGAGCATTTGGATCAATTTAGAGCTGAATTACAAGTAGGTACTATCCCATTAATTAAAGGATATTCATTAGAATTGGGAGATAAAATCGACAATATAGCTGAAGATTGCTATGACAAAACAACAGATATCTTTAGCAAATTTAATCGTGGGACAATTCCAGTTGATGTAGAAAATAGGCTGTGTAACACTTTCTCGGTTCTAGAGACTAAATATATCGAGCACATATTTAAAAATATAAAAGAACATTGCCCTCATTGTTAGAATACCTGTTTACAGTCTAACCTAGATTCCTCCATCAGCACTTTTATAATACTTAGATCAATTTCAAGCTCAATAGACCTGTTGCGAAATGCGTCATACAGGGGGAGCCAAATTAAAGATCCACCTTCGGTTTTGCCGGGGGTGGATTTTTAATTTGCGCAGGGTGTTCTTTCGGAATATAATAAGCATCAAAAAGGAGGCATTATGTCCATCATAAAAGAATTTAAGGAATTTGCGGTCAAAGGCGATGCGGTCGATATGGCAGTAGGTATAGTTATAGGAGCGTCGTTCAGCAAGATCGTCACCTCCCTGGTAGGCGATGTGATCATGCCGCCGATAGGGCTGATCCTCGGAGGTGTGGATTTTAAGAACCTGAAGATCGTGCTAAAGGCCGCAACCGACAGCGCGCCTGCAGTCACCCTGAATTACGGGCAATTCATAAATACGACGATCGATTTCCTGATCGTGGCATTCTGCATTTTCCTGGTGGTCAAAGGCATCAACCATTTGAAAAAAGGCACGACAAAATAAAATATCAGCTCACCATCATGAACTTCTTAGTCTCTGTCGCGCAGATCGGGCATACTGCAGCGGGAAGTTTGTCGACCACATTGCCGCAGAGCGGGCAGACATAAAAATCCTTCTTTGCGCCCTTCCACGCATCCATATTATCAAGAACTTCCTTATATAACATGGCATGCACGCCTTCGGCTGCCTGTGCATCCTCGAACACGTCGACCGCCTCTTTCACATTCGCCTTTTCAGCCTGGGCAAGGAACTCCGGATACATTACATTCTTCTCGTATGTCTCGCCTTTATAAGCGGCTTCCACATTCTCTTTCGTACTCTTTACCACCGGCTGGTCAATGGTCGCCTTAGGAGTTCCGCCGAGCGATTTAATGATCTTCGCGTCCCTTTCAAAATGGACCTGTTCTGCCCTGGCCGCCGCCCTGAAAAGGCTCGCCGCCTTGCCGTAGCCTTCCTCGTCGGCTTTCTTCGCGAACGCCAGATAACGGGCATTGGCATTGCTTTCGCCGTTATACGCCTCCATCAGGTTCTTTAGCGTAACGTCTACCGGCGAGATCGCCTGGTCCCTCATCTGCGCGTTCGCCGATATGATAAGCGCCGCGGATAATAGCGCGCCACAGCATACCGCCACATAAGCAACTCTTTTTATTGTCATACCGCCCTCCTTGTTTACTATTAACCCGAATTCACCAGGCGCGACACAGCGTCCCGCCGTATCTTCTTTGTTACAGTCTTCGGCAA
>JAQTVG010000116.1 GCA_028706895.1 Candidatus Omnitrophota bacterium | reverse complement strand
AGGTATGTTCCAATTATTACCGACGGCGGGATGAACCGCGGCGGCGATATCTGTAAAGCAATAGCAAGCGGCGCAGACGCAGTAATGATTGGTTCAAGTTTTGCCCGCGCCATAGAAGCCCCAGGCAAAGGTTATCATTGGGGGATGGCGACTTCACACGTAAATTTACCGCGCGGCACGCGCATATATGTAGGCACAACAGGCACCCTTAAAGAAATTCTTTTCGGGCCTGCCAAGGTGGATGATGGTTCCCAAAATTTAATGGGTGCATTAAAAACATCTATGGGGTCTCTCGGAGCAGCTAATTTAAAACAAATGCACGATGTAGAAATCATCATTGCGCCTTCAATACAGACTGAAGGCAAGATCTTTCAGGTCGGCCAGAGAGTGGGGATGGGCAAATGACACGGCATACAATAATTATTCTGGATTTTGGTTCGCAGTATACCCAATTAATCGCAAGGCGTATCAGGGAGAATAAGGTGTTCTCCAAAATCATTCCTTATAATACGCCGGCAAAAGAAATAGCTGCTCTTTCACCGCGTGGATTAATACTTTCAGGCAGCCCTTTGTCAGTAGTAAGCAAGAAAGGCCTTCAGCCGGACAAGGGGATTTTTAAGCTGGGAGTCCCTATTTTAGGTATTTGTTATGGTATGCAGGTAATAGCAGAGATGCAGGGCGGCAAAGTCAAGCATGGCAAGGACCGCGAATACGGCAAGGCAGAATTGTTTATTGATAATAACCGGGATTTATTCGGCGGCCTGCCGGGTAATTTAACCTGCTGGATGAGCCATGGCGACCTTGTCACTAAAGTTCCGCAGGGATTCCGCGCCCTTGCGCATACCGGTAATGCCCCTATTGCTGCCATGGGTAATTTAAGAACCAAGGTATTCGGGGTGCAATTTCATCCTGAAGTGACGCATACCGATAAAGGCAACCAGATTCTGGGTAATTTTTTATTTAAAATTTGCGGATGCCTTGGCCGTTGGACGATGCATTCATTTATCAAAGAGTCTATTGAGGGCATAAAAAAGACTGCGGGCAAAGACAATGTGGTTTTAGGTTTAAGCGGCGGAGTGGATTCTTCGGTAGCGGCGCTGTTAATTCATAAAGCCATAGGCAGAAGATTAAGGTGTATTTTTGTTGATAATGGCCTGTTAAGGAAGGGTGAACCGGAACAGATAAAACAGGTCTTTCGCAATATTTATCATTTGAATTTAGATTATGTTGACAGAAGCAAGAGGTTCCTGGTTCGCTTAAAAGGGGTTACAGACCCTGAAGAAAAACGAAAGATTATCGGGGATGAATTTGTAAAAGTCTTTGAAGAAGAAGCCGCTAAGATTAAGGGCGTAAAATTCCTTGCCCAAGGCACTCTCTACCCGGATGTAATTGAGTCAATATCTCCGACAGGCGCGCCTTCCAGCCGTATCAAGAGCCACCATAATGTTGGAGGCCTTCCTGCCCATATGAAGCTTAAACTTATTGAGCCGTTAAGGGATTTATTTAAAGATGAAGTGCGCCAGATCGCAAGAGAGTTGGCTCTGCCGGATACAATAATATATCGCCAGCCTTTTCCCGGGCCGGGGCTTGCTATCAGGATTATCGGAGATGTTACTCCTGAGCGCCTTAACCTGCTGCGTGAAATTGACCGCCGGGTAATTGACGAAATCAGGAACGCTAACCTCTATGAACAGGTATGGCAGTCATTTGCCGTGCTCCTGCCCATAAAGAGCGTAGGCGTGATGGGCGATGAACGCACTTATGAAAATGTGGCGGCCTTGCGTTGTGTTACCAGTTCAGACGGTATGACCGCGGATTGGGCAAAGATTCCTTACGAGATACTTGAGAAGATTGCTCATCGTGTCATTAATGAAGTAAAGGGCATTAACCGCGTAGTTTACGATATCTCATCTAAACCTCCCGCAACGATTGAGTGGGAATAATTTTTTAAAATGCCCCATTCGGAATTTATTCACCTTCACCTGCACACACAGTACAGCCTGCTTGATGGCGCCTGCCGTATACCTCAGCTTTTAGAAAGAGCAAAGCAGTACAAGATGAATTCCCTGGCTATTACCGACCATGGCAATATGTTCGGGGCTATAGATTTTTACAAGGAAGCCCAAAAAGCCGGGATAAAGCCGATTATCGGATGCGAAGTTTATATCGCGCCAGGCAGCCGCCTTGACAAAACATCAAGCAGTATTGTTGATGCTTCATACCATCTTATACTCCTTGCCCGTGATGAAACCGGATATCAAAACCTGATAAAATTGGTTTCTATCGCAAATCTGGAAGGGTTTTACTATCGTCCCCGCATTGACAAAGAAGTATTATCTCAATATCAAAAGGGCCTTATCGCGCTCTCTGCCTGTTTAAAAGGAGAAATACCGGTATTATTGCAGCAGAGGAGGTTTAACGACGCCCTGAAAACAGCAGACACCTATTTGAATATTATGGGTAAGGGTAATTTTTACCTGGAAATCCAGGAGAACCTTATTCCGGAGCAAAAAACAGTTAATGACGGATTAATAAAAATATCCAAAGAACTGAATATCCCTCTTGTCGCTACTAACGACGTCCATTATTTGTCTAAGCAGGATGCCGTCAGCCATGAAGCACTTCTTTGTATCCAAACCCAGACTACTCTTGATGACCCTAACCGGATGCGTTTTCAAACCGACGAGTTTTATTTTAAATCTCCGCAGGAGATGAGAGAAGTTTTTAAGGATTTTCCGGATGCTATTAATAATACTATAGAGGTAGCCGGCCGTTGTAACCTGGAGTTGGATTTTTCTAAAATACATTTGCCCCGTTTTGAACCGCCAGTCGGAAAAACCAAAGAGGACTATTTAAAGGAGCTGAGCGAAATCGGTTTAAAAGAAAAATTCCCCCAAGCTAGCCCTGCCATAAAAGAGCGCCTGGAGCATGAATTAAAAGTTATTAAAGATATGGGGTTTGTAAGCTATTTTTTGATTGTTTGGGATTTTATCCATCACGCCAAAAGCAATAATATCCCCGTCGGGCCTGGCCGCGGCTCTGCCGCGGGGAGCCTGGTGAGTTACCTCCTGGGCATAACCAGCATAAATCCTTTAAAATACGGGTTGTTATTTGAACGCTTCCTCAATCCTCAAAGATTGGGGTTGCCGGATATAGATATTGATTTTTGTTATGAAAGAAGAGGCGAGGTTATTGACTATGTTACTCAAAAATACGGTAAAGGCAATGTCGCCCAAATTGTTACTTTCGGGACAATGCAGGCGCGCGCGGTGGTAAGGGACGTAGGCAGGGTTATGGGTATTGCCTATGCTGATGTTGACCGTATCGCCAAGATGATACCTCCTGACCCAGGCTATACGTTAAAGGATGCCCTGGAAAGCGAAACTGAATTAAAAAACCTTTATAAAACCGACCCCCAAATAACTAAACTGTTAAATACAGCACTTACCCTTGAAGGGCTCAACCGTCACGCATCCACTCATGCCGCAGGCGTAGTTATCGCAGATAAGCCTTTGGATAATTATATGCCTCTGTTTGAGACCCAGAATGGACAGATGACTACCGGCTATAGTATGTCCGTTCTTGAAAAAATAGGCCTGTTAAAAGTGGATTTCCTGGGGTTAAGGACACTGACAGTAATTGATGAAACAAAAAAAATAATTAAAAAAACTAAAGGGTTGGATATAGATATAGACAATATGCCGCTAGAAGACAGTAATACTTATAAGCTTTTAACCAGCGGACAGACTATCGGAATATTCCAGGTAGAAAGTTCAGGCATGCGCGATTTGTTAAAAAAATTAGAGCCTGACCGTTTTGAGGATTTAATTGCGCTTTTGGCTTTATACCGCCCGGGGCCTATCGGCTCAGGCATGCTTGATGACTTTATGCAGCGCAGGCACGGCCGAGTTCCCATAAAATACCCCCACTCTAAACTTGAAAAGATATTAAAAGAGACTTACGGCATAATTGTTTATCAGGAACAGATTATGCAGATTGTTTCGGAACTCGCCGGTTTTACCCTGGCGCAAGCTGATTTACTGCGCCGCGCCATAGCTAAGAAGATACCCGAAGTAATGGAGCAGCAGAGAAAAGGTTTTATTTTAGGATGTATTAAAAATGATGTCAGTGAGTCAGTCGCAAATAAGATATTTGACCTCATAGAATATTTTTCCGGCTATGGTTTCAATAAATCACATTCAGCCGCCTACGCAATGATTTCATACCGTACGGCATATCTTAAGGCAAACTTCCCCGTAGAATTTATGTGCGCGCTGCTTACTTCAGAAAGGGATAACACCGATAAGATAGTAGAATATGTTAACGAAGCCGAGCGCATGGGGATTAAAGTGCTGCCTCCTGACATTAACGAGAGCGACGCTTTATTTAAGGTTGTGGACGATAAAACTATCCGTTT
>JAQTVG010000115.1 GCA_028706895.1 Candidatus Omnitrophota bacterium | reverse complement strand
CAGTTTGGCGCCTGCCCCAAAAAAATATCAAAACAAGTCTTAGAAATCCTGCAAGACCCGGACAAAATCAAGCAAATGAAGAATGACCTCGCCCAGGTTAAGTCCTTGCTCGGTGAAAATGGCGCGAGCCTCCGCGCCGCCCAAATCATCATCGATTTCCTTAATTAGTGATTAAAAAGGGCATCTCACGGAAGTATCATCCACATAATAACAAACCCAGGTTGTCGCCCCTGTTGTCAGGCGATAGTCTATATTAATATTATACGCCCTCTCCGCATTAGGAGATTTTCCGCCGCTAGTGCATCTGACTCCATATAGATACAGCCAGCTTGAATAATTCGCTCCTATTCCATACCTAAAGTAATAGTTGGAATTATTACAACTACTGGGAAGCTGAGAAGAGCTGCTGCCAACGCCTATATAACTAAGTGCCATACCATCCAGCGTGCTATTTTTAAGATAATATTCCTGGGTTAGTTTGCGCATATATCCTATGTTAGTTCTTGCTTCCCTGGCCCGCCCTTTCTCAATTATATTGTTATATTGATTAAGGCCTACGGTAGCAAGGATACCAACAATGATAATTACTATTATTAATTCCAGGAGAGTAAACCCATTCTTCCCGAAGGCAAAATTCATTTTATTTAAATGTTTTCGCCAAATTGACACGTTCGTTGACAGGTGGATGGTCAAAAAAGAAGAATTTAATTACCGGGTGGGGGGCAGGATCGGCAAGATTCTGGGCGCTTAATTTTTCCATCATAGAGACAAATGCCTCTTTTAATCCTGTGACTGAAAGCGCCATCTTATCTGCATTCTTCTCTAAACAGCGGCTGACATAATTCTGGAAGGGCTGCGTGATTATCCCGAAGAAGACCAAATACATTATAATTACAGGAAGCGCTGCGACATCTGAAAGCGAAAATAAGCCAAATAAACCCAAAATATAGGCGCTAGTTTTAAATATAAAATAAAACGCCAGGATTGTGGCCAGGGAATTTATCAGGATAAGCTTCAAAAGGTGTTTTAGCTTATAATGGGCAAACTCATGCGCGAGAATAACCTCAATTTCATCGTCAGAGTATTTATCTTTCAGGGTATCCGCCAGAATCACCCGCCTTGTTTTGCCCACCCCGACAAACGCGGCATTAGCTTTAAGGGTTTTTTTGCTGAAATCTATCTCAAAGACATCCAGTATCTTTACTTTCATTTTATCCGCAAGGCGCATAATCCGGATTCTTAAGGCGTCATCTGAAAGTTTTTTATATTTAAAAAATAAAGGGATGATAACAACCGGGGTTAACCTTGCCAGGATTAAACTAAAAAATATCCACGCCAGAGAGACTATCCACCACCAGCTATATTGAAAATGCTTCAATATATAATAGAATGAAGCCATAAGGATGATTAAAATAATATAGCCTATAATCCCCGCCTTAACCTGGTCTTTTATCCAATCCGCTATCTTTTGTTTAGAGAGGCAGAATTTATGCTCTAGTATATAGGAGGAATAAAAATTAAGAGGAAAACTAAGCGCGTAATACAGGATAGAGATTATAAGCAGATAGAGCGGTACAATAACATAATAATTCCCGGTAAGATTTAAAAGCTGCTGCTCAAGGGCCTTTGAAAGCCCAAGGCCCATAAATACTAAAAGTAACGCAATAAGATATATTGTATCCAGGATAGCTAAGGTATATTTAAGGGAAGAATACTTCTTGGCTTTATTTTTGTTTGGCTGGCTCGACATTAATGAGCGTCCTTATTTTGCCGTGGCTGGTTTTTTTACGCGTAAAATAAACCTTGCCAGGGCAAAGCGCGAATAATACCCCCAGCCCCTTAACATTATGCCCTGCCTTATAAGTATCAACGCCTCTTGATAAAATCTGGCCTGTCTTGACGGCCTGGCCGTTAGATACTTTCATAGCTTTGTCTTTCTTAGGTGTTGAAAATCCGCCTGTCATTTTTTGTTCCTCCATTGTGAATTATTATTTTGATAAAAATAATAGCATACAATTCTTAACTAAGCAAGACTTCTTCGTCCTTAACCGGGATATGTGCATTTAACTCTTTTTGCGCCAGCGCCTGGGACAAGGATTCTGACTGATCAGGGTCAGCGTGGACCAGGAAAATGTTTTTTAACGGCTGGGCCGCCAAAGCAAAATCGCATAGTTCGTTTTTATCCGCGTGGCCTGAAAAAGCATTTATTACCGTCACTTCAGCATTAAGCTCATATTCTACTCCGAATATATGTACAACACGGGCTTTATCTACGATTTTCTTACCCAGGGTATTAGCCGCCATATAGCCTACAACCAAAACCGTGTTCCTTGATTCCTCAATATTGTTTTTAAGGTGGTGCAGGACCCTTCCGGACTCGCACATTCCGCTGCCTGCGATGATAATCATCGGCCGCTTATCATTATTCAAGCTCTTGGATTCTTCCTGGCTAGCAATAAATGTAAGGTTTAAAAATTCAAAAGGGCCTTCTTTACGCCGTATATCCTCGCGGGTCTGGGGGTCCAGGTAGTCAATATGGTATTTAAATAAATCGGTTATGTCTGTGGCAAGAGGGCTATCCACATATATAGGTATAAAAGGTATTGCTTTTTCTTTCAGGAGCTCATTTAAGAAATAAAGCAGTTCCTGTGTGCGCTCCAGGGTAAAAGAAGGTATGATTATCTTGCCTTTACGGCTTACCGTGCGGTTTATCACGTCTTTTAATCTTGCTTTTGCCTCTCCTATAGGAGCATGAAGCCTGCCTCCGTATGTACTCTCCAATATCAAATAATCAAGGCCGCGGGGGACAACCGGGTTGTTAAGTAACGGCAGGTTCTTTCTGCCTAGGTCCACTGCGTAGCCTAATTTTATATTGCCCTCCCCATCCTTTATATCCAGCACAATAATGCTTGAGCCCAGGATATGCCCGGCATCAACAAATGTGATAAATATGTCTTTTGCCACGCAGAACCTTTGGCCATAAGGTATTGCGCGGAAACGGCCCGCAACTTTTAACGCTTCCTTCCTCGTGTAAAGAGGGCTTCCCAGAGGCAGGCCAAGGCGTTTATTAATTTTATTTAAATACTTTATATCTTCTTCCTGAATTTTTCCTGAGTCTTCAAGCATAAGCTTGGCCAAATCCCTTGTGGCAGAGGTAGCATAAACCCTGCAGCGCATGCCTTTTTTGATTAAAGTAGGTATATTGCCGCAGTGGTCAATATGCGCGTGCGATAAAATAAGTGCGTCAAGGGTATGCGGATTATAGTTAAACACGGTATTTACCTTGTAAAACTCTTCGCGGTGGCCATGGAAGAGCCCTGCGTCCAAAAGGACCTGTGATTTATCGGTTAAAACAAGGTGGCTTGAGCCCGTAACCGTCCCTACCCCGCCTAAAAATTTTATTTTTACGGCCATAGCTTAATCCTTATGCCTTAATTTAAACGCGACGGCGATAATCAAAACAAAATAAATAAAACTAAAAAAGAATAATGCCTTATTTTGCAAAAAATAACCCGCCAGGACTTCGGGTTTACTAAAAATATTTTTCCCTACGGCAGATAAAATATACTGGACCCACAACACTCTTATAGGAGTCGCAAGCAATATCGCCGTAAAGTATCTTTTAAAGCTAATTTTAGTAAGCCCGGCGCCCAAATCCAGGAATCGGTACGGGACCAAAGGCACCAGCCTAAGAATAAGAAGCCAGAAAAAATTAATCTTTGCTAATCTATCATCTAATTCTTCTGATTTTTTCTTCAGGTAATGCTCTACAAAATTCCTGCCCAGGTACCTGGCGATGTGAAACAATATAAGCACATTGATAATCTCCGCAATGTAAATCAACAAAGTGCTTAAATACGGGCCATACGCGACTGCCCCGGCAATCCAGAATATATCTTTAGAAAAGAAAACAAAAAAAGTTATTACTACATATAGAATGACATAGATTATGCCGCTATAGACAAAAGGGAACCTGTTAAGAGACCTCTCCAACGCCTCGGTATCTATATTAATAAACCTTCCCAGATACCAGAGCAAAATTAAAAGAACTACTAAAACCAGAAATTTAATTTTGTTTTTATATTTTGCAGTTTCCATCAGGAAATTCTATTGATATGTTAAGTTACGAAGAGGTTACGCGAAGAGAATTTACCGTCGGTAGTAAGATTTACGCCCAACCTTTTCAAGCCTACTTCGTCTCCGGGGGTAGGAATGTGAGTCATATGCACTTCACAGGACTTTAAATCTACCAGCTTCTTCATGGCTAACTCTGCCGTATGGTTGGTAGTCGCGCTTATGGAAAGGGCAATAAGGGTCTCTTCCAAATCCAGGCTTTCGGATTCAGCCCCCAAGACCCCTTCCTTTAGTTTTGATATCTGATTTATTATATGCGGAGAGAGGAGGTGAATTTCAACGGGCATCTTAGCCAGGATCTTTATGGCATTCAATATAAGGCTGGAGCCTGCGTGCATAAGATTGGAATTTTTTCCGGTTATGATACGCCACTCCC
>JAQTVG010000114.1 GCA_028706895.1 Candidatus Omnitrophota bacterium | reverse complement strand
CCTCTACTCATGACTTGCATATTGTAGAAGAGATATCAGATATGGTTTATGTTTTTGGGCAGGAGCGTAGAATAGTTAAATCCGGCTTACCGGATTCTATTCTAAACGACGCGGTGCTGCTTGCGGAGAATAATCTGGCGCATATTCACAGCCACAGGCATAAAGATAAGGTACATGCGCATGCGCATGTACATTTGGAGCATCATAAAGAGGAGCATTAAAAATCAGGGGACGGTTCTATTTTCCCCGAGCCCGGTTTAGAAAATAGAAACGTCCCCTGATTTACCTAAAAAAGGATTAAAGGCTATGATTAAAAAGAAAGTTTTCTGTGTGCAACTTAAAGGCAGGCAAAGGTTTTTACGCTTGTTCGGGGAATCGAGCAAGTCTTATGGTTTAGCTTCAGGTTTTGTAACTTTAAAAAGCAAGGAGTCGGTAGGCCTGCATAATACGCAAAATAAAGAAGAGACCTTGATTATTCTGCAGGGGCAGGCACAGGTTTCTTGCGGAAAACACTCCAGGATCAGGGTAGAAAAGAACTCTTTCGTTTATATACCGCCTAAAACCGATCACGATATCAAAAATACGGGTAAGGGTATTTTAAGATACGTTTATGTAACCGCCCGCATTAAAAATCAGGGGACGGTTCTATTTTCCCCGAGCCCGGTTTAGAAAATAGAAACGTCCCCTGATTTTGTGCTTTTTGGCCTTCCTCGCCTGAGGGGTATGGTCTTTGTAGTGTAAACTTTCTGCAACCGTTGGATAAAATCATTACTGCCGATAAATCTTTGTTTGTCCAGTTTTTCGGTAGCTATCCATTCTGTATTTATCATAAATTCAATGTAAATATTCTTGCGTTTGTCCGGAGATTCGGATAAGTCAAGATAAACCGGGCTGGGCGTAATTAACTTGTCCTTGGCGCCAATTGCGTAGTAATTGTAGCTGCTAAATTTATAGTCTTGCGGAGAAGAGATGATTCCCGCGCGTACGGGGTTAAGCTCTATATATTTACCGCATTGAAGTAAATATATATCGTTATCAATTATATTGCTTTTAAACCTGCCTTGCCATAAATGCCCGCAATAATTGTTTTTTATTTTGTAATAATTAAAATATGACAGGTTCACCTGTTTCATGAACCTGGCTAATTTACTTTGGCTGTTTGGCATCACAATGAGATGGGTGTGGTTATTCATTATACAATAGTGCAAGATATCAACTTTATTCTGGTTCTTTAGATTTAACAGTAGTGAGTAGTAACGTAATTTATCGCTATCATTATTAAAGATAATCTGTTTATTGTTGCTCCTGCTCATAATGTGCATAGGCAAGTCCATTGGGATTAAACGTTTTGTGCGTGGCATGTTAGCCTCCTTTCATTATTAATAGACGTTAAAAGAGATGGAATCTAACAAAAAACAGAAACGTCCCCTAATTTGCTTGCAAAGCGGCAGTATTAATGTAGAATAAATTCATGATGGAATTCTTTAAGTCCCAGATGGATTATGTCTTCTTCATCTACGGGATGAGTTTTTTTATCCTCGCTTCATCCTCCCTTTTGTTAATAAGAACTCAAAAGATAAAATTGCCCTGGTTTTGGCTGGGTTTATTCGGTTTTACCCATGCGGTCAACGAATGGCTGGATATATTTTCTATTAGTGTCGGCGATAACCCCATATTCGGCCTGCTGCGCCTGGCAGTAATACTGCTGTCATTTGTGTTCCTTGCAGAATTCTCCTGGTTGAGTTTTCTGGCGTTAAAAGGTAGATCTTTGAGCCAGTGGTTTTTTATCCCCTGGCTGTTATTGGTTTATTCAGGATGGTATTTTGGCAAAGATAACGGCTTTAATTTTACCTGCCGTTATTTTTTAGGTTTTGTCAGCTCGCTGTGCGCTGGGGTCATCCTGTGCCTGCATGCTTTAAAATTAAAGAATCCCCAAAGGCGATTAATCGCCACATTAGGCTTATTTATCGGCGCCTATTCTTTTACTCAGCTGGTAATCTTAAACCCTCCGTTTTTACTTAATAATACATTATTCAACCAGGATAATTTTATCCGTTTTTTCGGTTTTCCTATACAGCTGCTGCGCGCTGCCTTGATTATGTGCGCTGCTTTTACTATTCTGACATACTGGTATTTCGAGCAGGAATGGCTGGATACCAGCGGGTTGGGAAAAAGGGAAAGAAGGCGGGTATTGTCAATATGGTCGGCTTATCTTATTCTGGTAATTGCGGGTTGGTTGATCACTCAGAAGATTGGCGTTTATTTCCGTCAGTCCAACGTGGATGAGCTGTCGGCTAAGGCCAATACAGCTTCGGCGGCGGTAAATTTCCGCAGGGTGGAAACACTCACTGCTTCTGCTGCGGATATCGGCACCCCTGATTATGAGCGCCTTAAGGAGCAGCTTAAGGCGATAAATGAGGCCAATGTTGATTTAACATATGTTTATTTGATGCGTTTTGACAATGGCAGAATAGTCTTCCTTGCGGATTCAGAACCGGACTCCTCCGCCAATAGTTCTCCTCCGGGCCAGGTTTATGAAGAAGCAGCCCCGGAGTTAAGGATCAAGTTTTTGAGCCGCCGGACATTTATTGTTGATAATTATACTGATAGATGGGGCAGCTGGATATCCGCTTTTGCGCCTGTTGTTGATTTAAGAAATAATAAGATAGTTGCCTTGATCGGCATGGATATGGATATAAAGATATGGCAGCAGAAGATGTTCCTGCACCGCTTGCTCGGTATCCTGATCAGCTTCTGCATGTTTATTTTATTTTTTGTTTTCTTTACTATCAGCCAGATTAACCGCGCCTCTACCGAAAGAATAGCTGTTTCCCAAAAGCACCTGCAGACCTTAATTGATAATATTCCCAGCCCGGTTTTTTACAAAAATACCCAGGGCGTATATCTGGGGTGTAATTTTGCTTTTGCGCAGTTTTTCGGGTTAGAAAAAGAGGCTGTAATTGGGAAGAACCAGTTTGATCTTAATCCCCCGGGGATAGCGGAAATTAATTACCAGATAGATATGGAATTGTTTAGCCTGCCCGATGGAGGCTCTAAGATATATGAGAGTGAAATACTGGATGCGCAAGGCATAAAACATATCATGCTTTTAAATAAATCTACTTATCCCGGACCGGATGGAAGGATTGCCGGTTTAGTAGGGGTGATGCAGGATATTACCGAACGTAAAAACAGGGAAATCAGGCTCCTGGCTTTAAACCGCGCGGTTGAGCAGAGCCCGGCGGTAGTCGTGATTACCGACAAAGACGGCAATATTACCTATGTGAACCCAAAATTTGTGCAGTTGACCGGTTATGGGTATCAAGAGGCTATAGGCAAGAACCCCCGGATTTTAAGATCCGAAGAGCAGTCTCAGGAGTTTTATAAGAACCTCTGGGATACAATACTCGCAGGGGGCGAATGGCGGGGAGAATTCCATAACAAAAGGAAAGATGGTTCTTTATATTGGGAGAGCGCCTCTATTTCTCCGGTCAAGGATTCCAGGGGGATAATTACCAATTTTATTGCGGTTAAAGAAGATATTACCGAGCGCAAGAAAATACTGGAGGAGTTAAAGCAAAAAAATACCGCGTTGGAAAAACTGGACCAGTTAAAGTCAGATTTTGTTTCTATGGTATCTCATGAGTTACGCACCCCGCTTTCCATAACCAAGGAAGGGATCAGCCTGGTTTTGGACGGAGTAACCGGCAGTATTAATCCTAAACAGAGCAAGATTCTTAAAACTTCTAAGAATAATATTGACCGCCTGGCCAGGATTATTAACAGCCTCTTGGACATCTCTAAGATTGAATCCGGCAAGGTGGAGCTTAAAAAGAAAAATGTTGATTTCAGGGGGTTGATAAAAAATGTTTTTGCGGCATTTGAAAATAAGGCAAAAGAAAAAGGCCTGGAACTAAGGAGCAATCTGCCTGAGGGGCAAGGGCTGGATTTATATATTGATGAAGACAGGATAATCCAGGTTTTTACCAATTTAATTGATAATTCCATTAAATTTACCGAAAAAGGCCATATTGATGTTTCACTGGCGCAGAAGGAAAACGAAGTGGAGTTTACGGTCAGTGATACGGGTATCGGTATTGCCGCAGAAGACCTCCCGAAGGTATTTAATAAATTCCTCCAATTCGGCCGTACTGCCGGAGCCGGGGAAAAGGGCACGGGGTTGGGGCTTTCTATCGCCAAAGGGCTGGTTGAGTTGCACAGAGGGAAGATTTGGGTAGAAAGCGAGCCTGGCAAAGGCGCAAAGTTTATCTTTACCCTGCCTAAGTATCCTGAGGGGCAAAAGGCAAGGGAGTATATTGAAGAGGCAATCAAGGCCGACGCGCATTTGACTTTAGTTATTGCAACTCTCAGTTATTCTGATAAAATAAAGAGTATTTCCGAAGGAGTAATGCGGGATATGGAGGAAATTATCAGGTCTAAACTGTACCGGGACAAAGACCTGGCCTTGCAATACCCGAAGGAATTTTTTATTGTCATGCGGGATTGCGATAAAAACGG
>JAQTVG010000113.1 GCA_028706895.1 Candidatus Omnitrophota bacterium | reverse complement strand
AATCGCGCGGCGTAATAGCTTTCCCTCGCCTAATATGTGCTCCTGGCCGACATATTCATCCAGGGTACGCGGCCTCATGCGTACTGCTAAAGGCAGGTCTTTAAAATTTTCCTGTTTTTGTTCGTCAAATAAATCCATGTAGCCTCATAACACCCATCCATAAAGGATTGGATGGTGCGTCCCTTCTGGACAGAAAAAATCCCCGCATGTGCCGTTGGTGCGGACGGTTGTGAACCGGTTTAGTTTTAAGTGGGTGCCCTCCTCTCGGTGCCTTAGCGCCAAGAGAGCCAGGCTCCCTCTAAATTGGTGTTGGTTCACCAATTATCTCACATCCAACGTGCACGGCAGGGAATTTAAAAGAACAATTTTATCTTCAAAAAAAGTATAACACATACTCTTATGGAAATCAAGGCTTACCGAATCTGGGCTGCGAAATTCCCCGCCAAAAGCTTGCAAACTTCGGAATGAACGGGGCTTACTTCAGCCTCAGTCAAAGTGCGCTCATCAGAACGGTAAAGACAAGATATGGTCAACCCCCTAAAGCCGGCTGGAATTTGCTTACCTTTATAGTAATCAGTGACCTTCGCGTCTTTAAGTAAAGGCCCTGCTGCGCCTTTAATCATCCCCAATACATCGCCTATTGATATATCTTCTTTGAGAATAAGGCTTATATCTCTGGATATGCCAGGATATACAGGCAGGGGCGAAAATTTCCTGCCGGTGTTTATATGGACAAGTAACCTGTCAAGCGAAAGCGCCGCTACAAATACATCCCTGTTTTTTATATCCAGCTTCTCTAAAGCGGAGCCCGGCAATTTCTCCATTAAGCCTATTTTTTCTGCAGCTACATATACAGCACCATCGGTTTTAAAATCGTAATCATTAATGCCCAGGCGCGTAAAAACTACCTCCAGCATTCCCTTTAAATCAAGAAGCCCGGCCGGTTCTTTTATTAAACCCTGTTTTAGCAATAAAGGCTTTATCCCGCAAAGCGCAATCCCTAATTTCAGTTCTTCACGCGGTAAATTATTTAACTGCGAGAATACCCCGGCTACTTCAAATATATTTATGTAATCCTGCCTCTGGTTAAGGTTGTAGGCAACACAGGTGGCTAACCCCGGCGTAAGGCTCGGCCTTAAAACCTCCTGTTCCTTGCTTAAAGGATTAAGGACCTCCACCGCTTCAAACCCTTCGTGCATGCCAAAATCTTTTAATAAATCCTTGTCAGTAAGGCTATAGGTAATAACTTCATTTGACCCTAGGCCAACGAGGATATTTTTTATCAGAGAAACCGTATCTCTTGTGTCTCTGGCATTTACCTGAGGCCTGACCGTCGGCAGAGTTTGCGGTATATTTTCATATCCGTATATCCTGGCTATTTCTTCAACCAAATCTATCCCGGAAGTTACATCAGGCCGGTGAGAAGGAATCTTTACGGCAAAAGCTTCTTTAGGTTTAGCTTGTATGTTAAATCCCAGGCTCTTTAAAATTTTCTCTATCCTGCCTAGGGCAATATCTAAGCCCAAAATTTTATTTACGGCTGTTGAACTCAAAATAATGCTTTTTCTTTTTACTTTATTTAATCCTGCGCTTTTCGCTAAAGCGCAATCTCCGCCCGCCAAATCCTGCATTAACTCTACGGCCTGCCAGGCGGCGCTATCAACTGCCTCTAAATTTACGCCTCTTTCAAACCTGTAAGAAGATTCGCTTTGTATCCCGAGGATACGCCTGCCCCGGCGCACAACAATAAGGTTAAAGACGGCTGCTTCCAAAAGGATATTTTTTGTGGCGTAGCTGACTTCAGTATCCTGGCCTCCCATCACTCCTGCAATAGCGACAGGCCTCTTTTGGTCTGCAATAAGTAAAATATCCGGGCTAAGCGCCTTCTCCTGTCCGTCGATAGTAGTTATCTTCTCGCCGTTTTTAGCCCTGCGCACATTTATTGTATTGCCGCTTAATTTATCCAAATCAAAAGCATGCAGGGGTTCTCCGTATGTGAATAATATATAATTTGTGATATCAACTATATTATTTATGCTGCGGCAGCCGACCAACTCCAGCCTCTTCCTTAACCAATCCGGCGAAGGCCCTACCTTTACCCCCCTGATTATCTTGGCGGTATATAATGGGCAATCGCGCCGGTCATCAACCTTAATTATAAAAGGCACGACAGCCGCTCCTGGTTTTTTCTGTTTCTTAACCGCGGGCAACTTTAATCTTGAATTCGTAATCGCGGCGGCTTCCCGCGCAATGCCTGTTACGCTTAACCAGTCAGGGCGGTTAGAAGTAATTTCTATCTCAAAAACAAAGTCCCCGCCTTTTTCTTCTAAAGAGGTTACCTCCAGGCCTGCCATAGTAAATTTCTCTGCCAGCTCTTTAGGCGAGATCTTAATTTCTACGAAATCTTTTAACCAGTTATAAGTTACCTTCATATTAGAATTGTTTTAAGAACCTTAAATCATTTTCAAAAAATAACCGGATATCATCAATGCCAAACTTCAGCATGGCGATTCTTTCTATGCCCATGCCAAATGCGAAACCGGTGTATTTTTTTGGGTCATAACCGACATGCTTAAACACGTTGGGATGAATCATGCCCGAACCGAGAATCTCAAGCCATCCTTTTCTGCCGCATACCGAACACCCCTTGCCCTTACAGATAATACAGGAGATATCTACTTCCGCAGACGGTTCGGTAAAAGGAAAAAAGTGAGGCCTGAAGCGCATCTTGATATCTTTGCCGAATACTGCCCTGGCAACAAGTTCTAAGACGCCTTTTAAATCAGAAAAGCGTATATTTTCGCTAACCATAAAACCTTCTATTTGATGGAACATAAAGGAGTGGCTGGCATCTGTAGCGTCGGGACGGTAAACGCGGCCCGGGACAACTATTGCTAAGGGGGGCTTACGCGATTTCATTACCCTTATCTGCACCGGAGAAGTATGGCTGCGCAAAAGTAATTTATCTTTGCCTTTCAGATAAAACGTGTCAAAGGCATCCCGCGAAGGATGCTCCAGCGGTATGTTTAAGCCGGTGAAATTATTAAATTCGGTTTCAATATCAGGCCCTTCTACAATAGAAAATCCCATCCGGTTAAATATGGTGCAAATCTCATCAATTACCTGGGTTATGGGATGGAGGCGCCCTAACTCCTGCGCAATACCGGGCATACTTATATCGTAAATATCCGCTTTACGATGGATAGGGCCGCCTGTGATAGATTTTTGTTTCTCACTAACCAGAGAGAGTATTCTATTTTTTAAGGCATTGACCTGCTGGCCGAACAATGCCCGCTCTTCCTGGGGGAGAAGAGGAATCTGGCTTGTCAATTGGGCAAGAATACCCTTCCTGCCCAGATATTTAAGCCGGAATTCTTCCAGATTTTGCGTAGAATTTATATTCTGGATTTCAGAATCTATTTGAGCTTTAATTGTTTCAATATCCATAGCAAACCCAATATCCCTAATAAAACAACTGCCAGGTTTCTTTTATTAATATTAGTTCTTTCAATAATATGTCTGCCGGATTTTATCTTGCGTATGGCCTGGGCATGTATATCCAAATCACCCCCATGCTGCAGGCAGCTGCGGTTAAAAGCGCCGGTAATCTCCACCCAATCGCCCCTCGTTTTATAACTGCCGGTGTAGGAGATATCCGCAGTTAAACTCCTGTCTATCCAAACACCAATTGCTTCCTGGCCATCATTAACATTTATCCATGCGTAGTTTCCGCGCGCCATAATATCGCCGATAACTTCTCCGCCGTAAGCCACAACTTTACCGTCATAAAACTTGGCATTATTTATTAACTCGGAGCTGGAAATAGATTGGGCATAACAATAATTCAAAACAGCCAGAAATATAAACACCGAAAGGTAAAAAGATTTTTTCATTTTTTGCCCTTAATGGCGGCAATAAAGAATCCAATCAGAGTAAACACCGACATAAACTCCAAGCGGCCTGCCCACATCTGGAACATATAGGTAAATTTTAAAGCCGCGGGCATATTCGCATTCGTAATGCCACATGACAAGCCTACATTGGCAGCTGCGGAAGTAGATTCAAACAAAGAATCCAAAAATGTATATCCGAAGAACATGCCGATAATTGCACCTAAAATGTATAGAATTAAATACGCCACGGTAATCAAAAGCGCGGACCTAGCCAGTTTGTCTTCCACAAATATCTCTTTAATGTGATGGAACTTCTGGATAACAATTGCCCGCTCCGGCATAATTACCTTTTTTATATCCTCTTTTAGCGCTTTTAAAATAATACCGATACGCAGCATCTTAATGGCTCCGGTGGTAGAACAAACCGCCCCGCCCAAGGCCATTGCGCAGGCGACCCCGACCAATGCTAAATGGCTCCATTCGCTATTAAACTGGCGCGCGTATATTGTCATAAACCCTGTTCCGGTATGCCCGGAGATAAGCTGATAAAACCCTTTGCGGAATAACGCGAGTGTCTCCGGATATGCGCCTACTTGCGCCAAGCCGAACGCGGTTACGCAAAAGGTAACCATAACTGTAACAAAAA
>JAQTVG010000112.1 GCA_028706895.1 Candidatus Omnitrophota bacterium | reverse complement strand
CAAGTATAAGCTGGTCGCCGGGTACAACGGTCTTCCTGAATTTTACATTGTCAGCAGACATAAAATAAGCGAGCTTCCCGCGGTTCTCCTCAGGCGAAAGCATCATCACTCCGCCTACCTGCGCCATTGCTTCAAGTATTAATACTCCCGGCATAACAGGCTTTCCGGGAAAATGCCCTTTAAAAAAATAATCGTTTATGGTCACGTTCTTTACGCCAGTTACGCGCTTGCCCACTTCCAGAGAAATAATCTTATCCACAAATAAGAAAGGCTCGCGATGAGGAAGTATCTTCATAATTGTTTCTATGCCGAACTGCTCATCCTTTTGCGGCTGATAATTATCCGCTGGCGCGCCTTGTGAGTATTTCTGCCTCTGCTGGTCTATCTTCTTTACCATTTTCAGGTTCAGGGAATGCCCGCTTTTTACGGCGATGATATGCGCCTTTAACGGCTCACCCAAAATATATAAATCCCCGTACAAATCCAGCATCTTATGCCTGACAAACTCGTCCTGATAACGCAATTTATTCTTTATTACGCCATTTTCTCCGACGACAAGTGTATTCTCGTAATTCGCTCCCAATCCCATGCCGCGCCCCTGCAAATCCTGCGCCTCGCTTTCAAGGCAGAATGTGCGCGAAGGGGCGAGTTCATTTTGGAATGCGCCTTCGCCAAACTGCACCGCCAAAAACTGGGCCTTGAGCAAAGAATGGTTATAATTTAAGGTATACGAAATTTTAAAATCCCGGGAAGGCAACGCTATAATAGAACAACTCTCTTCTTCCACAAATATCGGCTCTCTTAGAGAATAGCTGCGGCGGGGTTTATCCTGTTCTTTAATCCCTGCATTATTCAATATCTCTAAAAAGTTCAAGCTGCTTCCGTCTAATCCGGGCACCTCGTCGTTATCAATCTCAACATAGATATTATCAATACACAGGCCTGATAATGCAGCCATCAAATGCTCAATGGTATATATATGCGCGCCATCGCTTCCTATAGAGGTGCGCCGCGGGGAATCAGGCTGGGAAAGCAGAGACCCCACCGATGCTTTAATAACGGGCCTGGCTGGCAAATCTACGCGCACAAAATTAATCCCGGCATCAACTCCGGCGGGTTTAAATGTTACATTCACCTTATGAGCCGTATGCAGGCCCACGCCTTTTAAGCTTACTTCTTTCTGGATTGTCCTTTGGTTGTCCATAATTACTTTTCTTTAAGCTTTGCTTCTAATTCTTCTATTTTCTTCTTGAGCTGGCTTACCGTATCATATAATTTAGGCAGGCTCTGTACAGCGGCGTTAACGCGCTTAGCGTGGCTTACGGGCTTTGCAGGGTAACCCCAGGACATAGTTCCGGCGGGTATGGATTTACTCACGCCCGACTGCGCCATCACTATTACATTATCGCCGATATTAATGTGCCCGACAAGGCCCACCTGCCCGGCAAGAATTACATGGTTGCCCACTGTAGTAGAACCCGAAATCCCCACCTGCGCCACAACAATAGAATCATTGCCGATTACTACATTGTGAGCGATTTGAACAAGGTTATCTATCTTTGTGCCGCGGCCTATGACTGTTTTCTCGAAACGCGCCCGGTCAATAGTTACATTAGCGCCTATCTCTACATCATCGCCTATTTCCACTATCCCTACCTGAGGAATCTTATGATGTAATCCTTCTATAGTCGCAAAACCAAACCCATCCGAACCTATTACTGTGCCGCTGTGGATAATAACGCTGTTGCCGATTGTTATGGATTCACGTATGGAAACATTAGCATAAATCAAACAATCGTTTCCTATTTTAGTATTATGCCCCACAAAACACCCGGGGTAGATTACAGTATTATCCCCTACGGACGCATTATCTTCAATGACTACATAAGCGCCAATGGACACATCGCGGCCTACCGATACACCTTTGCCCAATACTGCGGTTTGATGTATGCCTTTCGGGCGCTTAAATTCCCCGGGGGCGGCAAAAGAAACAATCTTTGCAAATGCAAAAGAAGGATTATCGGTGCGGATAATCGGTTTAGGGGCAGTTTCTACTTCTCTTGAGGTAATAATCGCGGATGCCCCTGTCTTTTCTATCAGAGGGAAATACTTGGGATTAGCGACAAATGTAATATCGCCGCTAACAGCTTCCTTTATGCCCGAAACCCCGGTAATAATAATACTGCCGTCTCCTACTACCTCGCCTTCTACGAGCTCGGCTATTTCCTTTAAAGTCTTGCGCATCTATTTTTTGTAACCCTTATTTAGAATACCCATAACCTTATCGGTGATATCCATGTTCTTGTTCTGGTAGACAAATACCTTATCATTAAACACTAAAGTGTAGCCTTCTTTCTGCGCGTATTGTTTTACCGCTTCTTCAATGTCCTTGAAAATCTCCTTCATTTTATCGTCTTGCTCTTTGCGCAAATCAGTTAATTTCTGGCGTTCAAAATCCTGAAGGTTCTTGACCTTGCCTTCAAATTCAGCCCTTTTTGATTCTTTTTCCTTGTCGCTCAACAGGTTAAGCCTCTCCTGGAATTGCTTTACTTCATTCGTCTTCTTATCTATCTCTGTGCGATAGGTATTTTGTTTGTCATTCAAAACCTTATCATAATCTTTTGTTTTTCCATATTCGCTAAAAAGACGGCTTAAATCAACATAAGCAAATTTCTCGGTAGCAAATACCGGGCTTGCCAAAAACAACGCGCACGTAAATAACGCCATAGAAGCAAATATTACTTTTTTCATTTCAACTCCTCCCTGCCCAAAAAGGGCGCACCCAGCAGTCAAATAAGCTGGGGTGTTAAAGTTAATTAAAAACCATGGCTCATGCTAAAATGAAACTTACCGCCGCCTTTATGATCTTCACCTGGTTCTTTATTTAAAGGGATACCGTAATCAAGCATTATGGGCCCGACGGGAGTCTTTATTCTTACGCCAAGGCCTACGCCGTTTTTAAAACCCCCCGAACCAACATCACCCATTTTGGCCCATACGTTTCCCACATCCCAGAAAGCAGCTACCTTAAGAAAACCAAACAAAGGATAAAGATATTCTATATTGCCTATCAGCATAGACTCGCCTCCGACAGGGTCTCCTGTAGGCGTATCTATCGGTCCTACTTTTCTTTCGTTGTAACCTCTTATTGTATACGCGCCGCCGGCAAAGTATCTCTCGTATATCGGCACATCGTTAGAATCCCCATAAGGCTTTGCCAGGCCCATGCGGCCTCTTAACTCTAAAACAGAACCGCGGAACAGGGGGAAATAATGCGACGCCCTGCCGTCAAACTTCCAGAATTCCTTAGTCCCCTGGAGGAAACCGCCGGCGTCTTCAAAAGCACCTGTTATCAAATTACCCCTGGTGGGATCAAAGACGCTATCCCTGCTATCAAAAGTAAGGCCAAACCGCAAACTGCTTATATTATTACTGCCGGCTTCTTTCTTCAAATCATTTGAAGCGTTATCGTCTATATTTGAAATCCTGATACTGTCATTACGATAAGTCAAATCGGCCCTGACGTATTCCGTGAGCTCTTTGCCCAGGCGCAAATCCCCGCCGATGACTTTTTGATCATAACCATAACCTATATCCTCTTGCTTGCTGCGGTTATTGGCATAACCGTCAAAACCAAAAGAAACCGGATAATCAAAAACCCAGGGGTTAGTAAAACTCACATCAAATCCATTGGTAGTTGAACCTATTGAACCCTTTATCCTTAAATCCTGCCCGCCGCCGGTAAAATAAGGAAAATTCTGCCAATCAAAATTCTTCTGTTCAACCTCAACAAACCCCACAAACTCATCAACAGTACTATAACCTCCGCCAAAACTAAAAGAACCAGTCTTTGTTTCTTTTACTTCTACTACCAGGTTCTTTTTATCGGGCGACTGGGTATCTTCCGTATCATATTTTATATCTTCAAAAAATCCCAGGTTCTGCAGCCGCTCCTTGCTTCGCTTCAGCTTTTCGCCGTCAAATTTATCGCCGGGCCTTATCCTTAATTCCCTGCGGATAACTATATCTTTAGTCTTGACATTTCCCCTGACCTTGACTTTATCTACATACGCGATTTCGCCTTCATTTATGCTATAGACTATGTCAATGCGCCCGGTATATGAATTTAAGCTTGTGGTATCCTGTACCTGGGCCGAAATATACCCGCGGTCAAAATACAATCCCTGTATATTAACCAAGTCTTGCGACAATGCTTCCTCGCTGAAAACTTTACCGGGGACGCATTCCTTTAACCGCCCAAGTATATCTTTACTGGAAATACGGTCATTACCTTGTATCGTTACGTTGCCGACAAGATACTTTTTTCCTTCCTCTATTTTCAGGGTAACATATAATAAATACGGCTTCTTGGCGTCAGGCTTAACCTCATAATCCACCGCTACATCGGTAAAACCCTCCCTGTGATAAAATGATTTTATGCGCTCAATGTCTTCTTTCAATACTTCTTCTTTTAATACGCCTGCGTTAAAAAACCATGCGCGTTTGGTTTTTAAAAGTTTCAATATGCGCCTGTCAGGAAAATTTT
>JAQTVG010000111.1 GCA_028706895.1 Candidatus Omnitrophota bacterium | reverse complement strand
ATAAGGCGTAAAGATATAGAGAGTTTTTTAAAGAGGAGAAAAATCCGCCCGCGCGTTGATACATCAAACCTGGAAGATATTTATTTCCGGAATAAAATCCGCAATAGGCTCATGCCTTTATTGCAAAAAGAATACAACAAGAATATCAAGGAAGTATTAAGCAATACGGCGCAAAGCCTGGGATATGATTATGACTATTTGAGCCGCTACGCCGAGCGTTTGGCAAAAGGGTTAAAAGGCAGGATTAACCTCAAAAAATTGGCAAAATTCCATCCGGCAATACGCAGGTTAGTCTTGCGCAGGAGTATCGCGAAGGTAAAAGGCGATACGCGCAGGATTACTTTTGCGCACATGAAAGAATTAGAAGATTTGATTCTTAACCGCCCGCCAGATTCCGTAGTTGACCTGCCAAAAGGAATATCGGCAGTTAAGAAGAAAAACCACCTTTCTTTTTACCGCAAGGCCTAAAACCTTAATAAATACTTGATTTTAGAAACAATTAAATATATAATAAAAATTCTACAAAGAGAGGAATAAAATGGCTAATAATAAAAATCATAAGTCTAAGAAAAACAATATAGTTAGGCGTTTTCCGTGGATTTGGCTGCTTATAATAATGGGTTTTTACCTGTTATTTAATTCTTTGACTATGCCTATGTCCGGCATACCTAAAGAGATGTCTTATGCTGATTTCTACGCGCTCCTAAAGAATGACCCTGCCAAGATTAGTTCGGTAACCAAGATAGAGGGTGGCATTAAGCTTGAAGGCGAGTTGAGCGATAAAACGAACTTCTTTGTTTACGCTCCTGATAATGACCCCGAATTGCTTAATCTTATGCGCCAGAATGTAAAGCGTTTTAGCGTTAAGCCTCCGCGCACTTTATGGGCAAATATATTTTATTCGTTGGGCCCGGTGATTTTATTGATATTCTTCTGGTGGATGATGGCGGCCCGGGGAGAGCAATTAGGAAATAAGATTATGGGTTTTGGCAAAGTGCGCACAAAGATACATAATGATAAAGATGGAGAGAAAGTCACTTTTAACGATGTTGCAGGGGTGGACGAGGCCAGGGAAGAATTGCAGGAGGTCATTGAGTTCTTGAAGGATCCCAAGAGGTTCCAGAAATTAGGCGGTAAAATTC
Organism: Candidatus Omnitrophota bacterium; assembly: GCA_028706895.1. Lineage (GTDB taxonomy): Bacteria > Omnitrophota > Gorgyraeia > Gygaellales > Profunditerraquicolaceae > UBA1562. Next base: position 3,438 of record JAQTVG010000111.1, on the reverse strand, counting down.
CTAAAGGCGTGTTGCTGGTAGGCCCTCCGGGCTGTGGTAAGACTTTAATTGCTAAGGCTGTGGCAGGAGAAGCTGGCGTGCCGTTCTTCAGTTTATCAGGCTCTGATTTTGTAGAGATGTTTGTAGGCGTTGGGGCAAGCCGTGTCCGTGATTTATTTGAACAGGGGCGCAAGGCAGCAAAGATTTCAGGCAAGGGCGCGATTATTTTTATTGATGAAATAGATGCTGTAGGGCGCCTGCGTTTTTCAGGTATCGGCGGCGGCCATGACGAAAGAGAACAGACGCTAAATGCGCTTTTGGTAGAGATGGACGGATTTGCGACTGAACAGGGTTTAATTCTTATTGCCGCGACTAACCGTCCCGATACCCTGGATCCTGCGCTTTTACGGCCGGGTAGATTTGACAGGGTTATTATGGTAAACCTGCCGGATATAGCAGGCAGGGAAGCAATACTTAAGGTGCATACGAGAAAAATAAAATTAGCTCCGGACGTCAATTTAAAATCTATTGCGCAGCAGACTTCTTTATTTTCAGGGGCAGACCTTGCTAACCTGTGCAATGAGGCAGCGCTTCTTGCTGCCAGGCACAATAAAGAGGCGGTGCAGGAAGCTGATTTAGAGGCAGCCATAGAACGCGTAATTATGGGCCCTGAAAAAAAGAGCAGGGTGATGTCTAAACGCGAAAAAGAGCTTACAGCAATCCATGAGGCAGGGCACGCAATATTATCGTTACTTATACCGGAAGTAAATCCTGTCACAAAAGTATCAATTATCCCCAGGGGCATGGCAGGCGGATATACTTTAACTCCTCCTACGGAAGATAAGGCGTATCACTCCAAGGCCGAACTCTTCGGCGATATTACAGTAGCTTTGGGTGGAAGAGTATCGGAAGAGTTGAATTTCGGCGATATTACTACGGGTGCGGCGCATGACCTGGAGTCAGCTACAGGCATAGCCAGAAGAATGGTTTGTGATTTCGGGATGAGTGAACGGCTCGGTAATATTACTTTAGGCAAGAGCCACGGCCCGGTATTTTTGGGCAGGGACCTGGTTGAAGAGAAAAATTACAGCGATAAAACAGCCAGCATTATTGACGAAGAAGTAAAACATATTGTGGATACCTGTTACCAGCGCGCCAAGAACCTGATTCAGGAGAACCGGGAAAAGCTGAAAATCTTAGCTAATACTTTGCTTGAAAAAGAAGTGCTTAGCGGAGAAGAAATCAGGCGTATGCTCGGGTTTACCAAACCGGATACTTCAAATGCGGATCCTTCAGCCCAGCAATCATAACGAGTTAAAGAAGTTGATGCAGGATATTAAGGTTGACCCTTATGGTATTGAGATTATGCTGCCCAAGGCATCTTCTTATGTCATAAAGATAAACTCTCTTTCTAATATTTCAGCGAATATATTAAAGCAGGAGATGCTTTCTTTTGGCGGCGATGTAGCTGTTGCGCGCGGGGCATTAACAGGCAAAGCGAGCCGGACCGGCTGCCTGCTTATGGGTAACCTTGCTCAATTTAACAGGCTCGTTGAAAAATTGAACAGGCAGCCTTTTGGCTTGGATAGATTAGCTCATGATTTATCCGATAATCTTGCTAACTATCAAAAAGATGAATTCAGCCTTTGCCTGGGAAGCCATAAATTATCCCTGAAGCAGAATAAAACCTGTATTATGGGTATCGTGAACCTTACCCCGGATTCATTCAGCGGAGACGGGTTGCATACCGCAAAACTTATAACCCATAGTTCAAAGTTAAACGCTGTCATTAAAACCATTATAGAGAAAATGGCAGATGACGGCGCAGATATAATTGATATCGGCGGAGAGTCAACCCGGCCGGGAGCAAGGCCTGTTTCAGTTAAGGAAGAATTGGGGCGCACAATACCCGTAATTAAAAAAATCGCCAAGAGTATAAATGCCCCTATTTCCATTGATAACTATAAACCTGAGGTGGCAAGGGCCGCTTTGGATAACGGCGCTAGCTTAGTAAACGATATATCCGGTTTAAGCAAGGCAATGGCGAAAGTAGTTGCCAAATATAAGGCAGGCGTTGTTATCATGCATATGAAGGGAAAGCCGCGGACAATGCAGGATAGCCCTGTTTATAAATTTTTGCTTGATGAGATAATAGAATATTTGTCCAAGTCAATTGACAGGGCTGTAGATTCCGGAGTGGAGAGGGAAAAGATTATTATTGATCCGGGTATCGGCTTCGGAAAGACGCCTGAACATAATTTAGAAATATTGAAAAACCTGAGAGATTTTAAAATCCTGGGCAGGCCCATATTGGCAGGCCCATCCCGTAAATCTTTTATCGGCAAAATATTAAATAAAGAACCAAAAGAAAGGATTTTTGGTTCTGTAGCAGCAGCTGTTTTAGCAGCGAATAATGGGGCAAATATAATCAGGGCCCATGATGTTATGGCGGTAAAGCAGGCGATGAAGGTTTTAAATACCATAAACAACGCAGGTTAGATGAACATGATGAATTTTATTGTTATCTGGAAACCCATAATTGAAATTCTGATACTCTGGTCTGTGATTTATCATATCATGCTTTTTTTTGAGGGCACGCGCGCCATACAGGTTTTACGCGGCATAATCATCCTTTTACTCGCTTTCTTTCTGTTCCAGAGATTAGGTTTACAGGTATTGGATTGGCTGCTTACAAAGTTACTCGGTATATCTGTTATCGCCATACTTATTATATTCCATCCTGAAATAAGGCAGGGGCTCGCCCGATTGGGGCGCCGGCATATATTATTTACCGCTCCCCTGAGGGAAGAAGAGCTGGATTTAATGCTCAAACAAATAAGCGAGGCAACAGAAAATCTATCCCAAAATAAGACCGGAGCCTTGATTGCTATAGAGAAAAATGTTCCTCTTGCCGGTTATATTGACAGCGGCGTCTTTATTGACGCGCGGCTATCTTCGGATTTAATTGAGAATATATTTACGCCTAACAGCATGCTTCACGACGGAGGCCTGATTATACAGCACGGCCGCATCATTGCCGCCGGATGCATATTTCCGCTCACGGAAAACCATGATTTAAGCCGTATATACGGCACGCGCCACCGCGCGGCCCTGGGCTTAAGCGAAGAGACAGACGCGGTGATTATTGTTGTTTCTGAGGAGCGACGGGATATATCCCTGGTTTATCGCGGCAAGCTATACAGGGATTTGGCAAGAGAAGATATGTTCTCTAAAGTTAAAGAGATAATAAAACTTAAGAAAGACGATGCCTAAAGAAAAAATCAGTATTAGCTATCGCGTAACCCACTGGTTTACATACCACCCGTGGCTTAAACTCATTTCGCTTATATTGGCGGTTTTGGCCTGGTTTTATGTTAAAGGCGAAATGAAACATTTTGATTATTAAATGCTTAACCTGGGCGTAAATATTGACCATGTGGCTACTTTAAGAGAAGTGCG
>JAQTVG010000005.1 GCA_028706895.1 Candidatus Omnitrophota bacterium | reverse complement strand
ATTCATGCCTTAGATGAATTAGAAAAAGAATACAAAAAAGCGCGCCGCGATAAAAATTTCATCCGGGAGCTTGATTATTATCTTAAGGAATACGCCGGCCGGCCTACGCCGTTATATTTTGCCGGTAGGCTCAGTAAAAAATTAGGCATCAATAGGATTTACCTTAAAAGAGAGGATTTACTGCATACCGGAGCCCATAAGATAAATAATACCTTGGGCCAGGTCCTGCTTGCGCTTAGGATGAAGAAGGGGCGCGTTATTGCCGAGACAGGCGCCGGGCAGCATGGAGTCGCTACCGCGACGGTAGCAGCATTGTTTGGGCTTAAATGTGATATTTATATGGGTGAAGAAGATATAGAAAGGCAACGGCCAAATGTATTCCGCATGAAACTCTTGGGTGCCAGGGTTGTGCCGGTCGCAAGCGGCTCGCGGACCTTAAAAGACGCTATGACCGAGGCAATCCGGGATTGGGTAACTAATGTACGCGATACTTATTATATTATCGGTTCTGTCGCAGGGCCTCATCCTTACCCGATGATGGTCAGGGATTTTCAATCAGTGCTTGGCCGTGAAGCAAGGCGGCAGGTGTTAAAGAAAGAGCATAGGCTGCCTGATTATCTGGTTGCTTGTGTAGGCGGCGGCAGTAACGCGATGGGGTTATTTTATCCTTTTTTCAATGATAAGAAAGTAAAGTTTATAGGCGTAGAAGCAGCAGGGCTGGGTATTGCTTCCGGAAAACATGCGGCTACTTTGGTGGAAGGCAACACCGGAGTCTTGCATGGCTCTAAGTCCGGGCTGTTAGAAGATAAATTCGGCCAGGTAAAAATCGCTCATTCTATTGCGGCAGGCCTTGATTATCCGGGGGTCGGGCCGGAGCATGCCTATTATAAAAAAATAGGCAGGGCACGCTATGTGGCAGTTAATGATAAAGAGGCGCTGGAAGGTTTTAAATTATTGTCAGAGATAGAAGGGATAATACCCGCCCTGGAATCAAGCCACGCCATATTCTATTTAACTAAAATGGCGGGAAAAATCAAAAAGAATTCCGTTGTTATCCTTTGCCTTTCCGGGCGGGGCGACAAAGATTTGGATATCGTAGTTAAAAATTTAAAAATATGAGCCGCATAAATCAGAAATTTAAGTCATTAAAAAAACAGGGCAAAAAAGCGTTCGTTGCTTTTATTACTGCCGGCTATCCTAATCTTGATACTACAAAGAAACTTGTATTGGGGCTTTCTAAAGCCGGCGTGGATATCATTGAATTGGGCGTTCCCTTTTCTGACACTATGGCAGACGGCCCTATCATACAAGAAGCGTCACAGGCCGCCTTAAAAAAAGGGGTTAACCTTAATGGCATTTTAAATTTAGTAAAAGCCGTAAGGAAAAATATAGATACTCCTATATGCCTTATGACCTATTACAATCCTATATTTTGTTTTGGCGAAGAGGAGTTTGTTAAAAAAGCCGTGGCTTCCGGAGTAGATGGGGTGATTATACCCGATTTGCCTCCTGAAGAGGGCGTTTCTTTTTTAAAATCAGCCGATAAATTTAATTTAGACACCATATTTTTCCTTTCTCCGACAACCACGCCGCAACGCGCAAAATTTGTATCCGGAGTTTCAAAAGGTTTTATTTATTATGTTTCTTTAACCGGAGTCACCGGCCCTCGCCAGAATCTGCCTAAAGACCTCGTAGATAATATAAAAAAGATTAAGAAAATTACCCGTAAACCTGTTTGCGTAGGATTCGGCATATCTAACGCTAAACAGGTAAAAGCTGTTTTTAAAATCGCTGACGGCGTAATCATCGGCAGTGCTATTGTTAAGAAAATTAAGGAAAATATAGGTAAGCCGGATTTGGCGGAGAAGGTCGCCAGGTTTGTTTCCGGTTTAATTGCATAAGCATAAAAATGTATAAAAAGACGACATTAGATAATGGGCTCAGAATTGTTACCTATCCTATGAAAAGGATGCAATCTGCGGCGCTAGGCGTTTGGATAAAAGTAGGCGGCAGGTTTGAAACCCGCGAGTATAAAGGCATTGCCCATTATTTGGAACACCTTGTTTTTAAGGGCAGCAAGAAATATTCCTGCCGCAAGATAAAGGAATCAATTGAGGGTATAGGGGGCTCTTTAAACGGGTTTACCTCCGAAGAATTAACTTGTTATCTGGTAAAATTGCCGGGTGAACATCTTGATTTAGCGACAGGTATCTTGTCGGATATGGCCATAAACCCATTATTAGAGCAGGTAGAGATTGAAAAAGAGAGGACCGTAATCCTGGAAGAGGCAAAGATGTATAAAGATTTGCCTCAGAGCTATGTTCATGAATTGCTTGATGAACTTTTGTGGCCCGGCCAGCCTCTTGGCACGTCTATCATAGGCACAACTGATTCTATCAACCGCATAAATAAAGAGAATCTTTCCTTGTTTAAAAATCAATATTACGTTCCTTCTAATATGGTGGTAAGCGCGGCAGGCGCGTTAGACCATGATAAATTTGCAGGCAGGGTAAAGAATATTTTTTCTCCTCTCGGTAATAAAAGCGTAAGCGCATTTGTCAAGGTTCAGGAGGAACAATCCGGCCCCCAGCTAAAACTATTGCATAAAGATACCGAACAGACCCATTTGGCTTTGGGGTTCCATGCTTTTAGAAGAGACCACCCCTTAAGATACGCGCTTGGGCTCCTGCATATAATATTAGGCGCCAATATGTCCAGCCGCCTCTTTAACGAATTAAGAGAACAGAGGGGGCTTGCTTATGAGATTGGAACCCAGGCAAAATATTTCTTAGATACAGGAGCTTTTATCGTGCATGCCGGTATTGATAACCGGAAAGTAAATGAATCGGTAGAGTTGATTTTAAAAGAACTGGAAAAAGCCAAAGATGAATTGGTCAGTATGGATGAATTTAAGCGCGCGAAAGATTTCTATTTGGGGCAGCTTGCGCTTTCCCTGGAAGAGACGCTTGACCACATGCTCTGGGTCGGTGAATCCATAGCCACATTAGATACGGTTTTTTCGCTTAAAGACATAATTAAAAAGATAAATAGTATCAAGCGCGAAGATATCCGCGAAGTTGCCGGATGCGTATTTAATGAAAAAAGCTTAAACCTCGCGCTTATCGGGCCCCTTAAAGAAAGCGAGCAGTCTATACGTGGCCTGCTTGTGTTGAGTTAAAATTTAAAGTTAAAATGGACATATTATATATAATTATATTATTAATCCTTGCGCTTATATCGTTTTTCTTTTCTGCTTCGGAAGCGGCGGTACTTAGCTTAAGCAAAATACGCCTGCGCAATATGGTCGCCAAGGGCGTCAAACGCGCAAAGAGCGTGCAACAGCTGGTAGCAAAACTGGATAAATTTATCGCGGCTATCCTCATCGGTGATAATTTTGTGACTATCGCCATGTCTGTTATTATAACGGCGGTGCTCGTCAAAATGCTGGGTTACCATTGGGGCGCGATTACATCTACATTTGTATCGACAGTCCTCATATTAATTTTTTGCGAGATAACTCCTAAGATTTTAGCCACTAAGCATAATGAAAAAATCGCCCTTTTTGTCTCTCCGATTATGGAAACGCTTATTTGGATATTACATCCGCTTATCCGCGTATTTGTAGGAATAAGCAACCTTATCCTCAAGATTTTTCAAGTAGAGACTACCAAAAGGTCTCCTTTGATTACTGAGGAAGAATTGCGCTTGATGATAGAAATCGGCATGGAGGAAGGGGTCTTAAGCAATGATGAAAAAAAGATGCTGCACCGTATATTTGAATTCGGCGATACCAGCGTGAGCAAGGTTATGATACCTAAAGACAAAATCATCGGGGTCAACGTAAAATCTACTCCTGAAGAATTACTGAACATTTTTGTAGAGGAAGGGCACTCGCGCCTGCCTGTTTATGAGAATTCCATTGATAATATCATAGGCATAATTTATGCCAGGGACCTGCTTTATGTGCTTAGAGACAAGAGCCTGTTTTTATTGCAGGATATAGTAAATAAGGCATATTCTATACCTGCGACGTTAAAAGTGAATGAATTGCTTAAGAAATTCCAGGCAGATAAGCTCCAGATCGCCGTTGTGGTTGACGAGCACGAGAAGACAATAGGGCTTGTAACTTTAGAGGACCTGATTGAAGAGATAGTTGGTGAGGTTGAAGAGGCCCATGTCAATTATACTCTGGATAAGAATTAATTGACACATAAATTAACCTATGATAGTATATCACAAGTTAGTTGGGCAACCTGCTTAGAAAGCGGGATTCAATTCGCGCAGAGATTTTATGCGCTTATCTAAAAGGAGGAGTTGAAATGGCAGAAAAGGGATATTGCGTCAAATGCAAGAAATTAAGAGAAATGAAGGATGAACAGAAAGTCACGATGAAGAACGGCCGCGCAGCAGCAAAGGGAAAATGCCCTGAATGCGGAACCGGGATGTATAAAATCTTAGGAAAAAAATAATAGCCTGATAAGCTTCTTACATTATATAGTATTAAGGCAATTGTAAAGTAGACGGAGTACCGATAGAACCCAAAAAGATATCACTGCGTATTGCACAGGTCGCCAGGTCTAAGAAAGCCAAGCGCGTAGTTATTTTGGATATGCGCGATGTATGCAGCTTCTGCGATTATTTTGTTATCCTAAGCGTAACTTCACTAAGGCAGGCTAACGCAATAGCGCCAGCCATAGAAGAAGACTTAGCCAAAGACAGGATAAAATCTCTCTCTAAGGTCAGCCCCAACGATGAATCAGGATGGGTAGTTTTGGATTTTTCGTCCGTTGTGGCGCATATATTTTATGAACCAATGAGAGAGTTTTATTCTTTAGAGCGACTCTGGTCTGACGCAAAAAGGGTAAGAATCCCAAGAAGCATAAAAAAGTACTCTTTCCCGCCTCGCCCGACAGCCCTCGTATTCTACATAAGATGAAAAAAAATATTCAGGATTTGTTGATACCGGTAATAAAGAATTCATTAAAGAGCCTTGGTATGGACAAGGCTTACGGTGAATTATTGTCTTTAGACCTTCCTCAGGATAGCCGCTACGGCGACCTCTCTACCAATATCGCTTTAAGATTAAGCAAGGCAATACATAAGCCGCCCATGGAGATTGCCGCAGCCCTGGCAGATAATATCAACAGGAATTTAAAAGGCGGAGTTTTAAAAGATTACGTGAATCAAGCCAAGGCCGAGGGCGCAGGATTTATAAACTTTTATCTGAGTGACAGGTATTTTTATGAACAATTGCATAATATTATTTCAAAAGGCAGTAATTTTATTAAAGTCAACTTCGGTAAAGGCAGGCGTGTGCTTATTGAATTCGTGAGCGCAAATCCCACCGGCCCTTTGTCTGTGGCCCACGCAAGGCAGGCAGTGGCAGGGGATGCGTTGGCGAATATATTGGATTGTCTGGGGTTTTCCGTAAAACGGGAATATTACCTGAATGATGAAGGCAATCAGATAAATATACTGGGCAAATCCATAGAGCTTCGTCTTAAGGAATTGTCGGGCGAAAAGATAGAATTCCCCGAGGACCATTATCAGGGGGAATATATTTATGATATGGCCAGAGAAATAAAAGATAAAGGATTAGAGATTAAGGATTTTTCGGCTTATGGGGTAGAATATATATTAAATATAATAAAAGACGAACTGCGCGATTCCGGGGTGAAGTTTGATTGTTGGTATAGCCAGAAGAAATTAAGAGAGAGCGGCAAGATAGATAAGGCGCTAAATTTCCTGAAGAAAAAAGGTTTTATATATGAACAGGAAGGCGCTGTATGGTTTAAGTCAACCGGGCTTGGCGATGATAAGGACAGGGTAGTTATTAAAAGCGACGGCAGTTATACATATTTAGCACCGGATATCGCCTACCATCAGGATAAATTCAGGCGTGGGTTTAGCTGGCTGATAAATCTCTGGGGGCCTGACCACCATGGCTATATCAACAGGCTTAAAGCTTCTGTTAAGGCGCTCGGTAAAGACTCGGATTCACTCTCTATTATTATCGTGCAGCTGGCTTCAATATTTAGAGAAGGTAAGCCAGTCCAAATGTCCACGCGCCGCGGGCAATATATTACCCTGCGCGAGGTGCTTGATGAAGTGGGGCCAGATGCCTCAAGGTTTTTCTTTCTTATGCGCCGCACATCAAGCCACCTTGATTTTGACCTGGATATCGCCAAGAAGCAGACATCCGAGAACCCTGTTTATTATGTACAATATGCCTACGCCAGAATATGCAGCATCCTTGATAATAGCCCCGTGAAAATCAGGTTTAAGGATGTTGATTTAAGCGTATTGAAAGAAAAAGAAGAGATGGAGTTGATAAAGAAGTTATGCCAGTTCTCTTATATATTAAATATTTGTTATGTTACTTTAGACCCGTACATGCTGACTGTTTATCTGCAGGCGCTTGCTGAAGATTTTCATAAGTTTTATGATAAGCATCGTGTGTTGGGCCAGGATGAAAAGCTTACCAAGGCAAGGCTCGCCCTCATTGAAGGCACGAGGATTGCCATATCTTCAGGATTGGAATTGCTTGGCGTGTCAAGGCCGAAAAAGATGTAAGTTTAACTGTGCGAAGCCACAAAATATTAAAGATTGCCTCTGTTAACGCCCACCTGCAAAACTCTTTTAGCAAGTCCCTTGGAATTTCCAAAATTCTTTCCCAGATTTTAATAAACCGCGGCATTAATACCATAGAAGAAGCCGATAAGTTCCTTAAGGCTAGCCCTGCCCATTTTTTAGACCCTTTTTTATTCACCGATATGCACAAGGCCGTCAACCGCATTAAAAAAGCAGCCCGCGATAAAGAGAAAGTTATGATTTTCGGGGATTATGATGTAGATGGCTTGACCGCGCTTGCCTTGTTAAAAGAAACGTTTTCCAAAATAGGCATTGATGCTGCCCACTATATACCTCACAGAGTGAAAGAAGGGTATGGTTTGAATAAAAACGCTATACATTTTGCCAGGCAAAAAGGCATAACGCTTCTTGTGACTGTAGATTGCGGCACAAACAGTAATGAAGAGGTGCGGGAATTAAGGCGGCACAATATAGATGTAATAGTGACAGACCACCATGAACCTGTAGATCAGGATATGGCGCTTTCTGCTTCAGCGATTATAAATCCAAAAATAAAAGGCTCTCGTTATAAGTTTAGGGATTTGGCCGGGGTAGGAGTATCTTATAAGCTCTGCCAGGCCATAACAGGTAAGAGCCTGGTTGAAGATTTGGATTTGGTAGCTTTAGGCACAATTGCTGACGTTGTCCCTCTTACAGGCGAAAACCGCGTGATTGTAAAAGAAGGTTTAGTAAAAATTTCCAACACTAAACGCCCGGGCCTCAAAGCCCTTATAGATATCAGCCGCATCAAGGGCAAAAAGATGACTTCAGGTTTTGTAAGTTTTATACTGGGCCCGCGCATAAATGCCAGCGGCCGTATGGATACAGCTGAGGTGAGCCTGAACCTGTTGATGAGCCGTAGTGACAAGGAAGCGTTAGAATTAGCCAGGGCCATAGACGCGCATAACAGGCAGCGCCAGAAGGTTGAGGAAAAGATTATGGCTGAGGCGCATGATTTAATCAGCAGCGAGATTAATTTTAAGGAGCACAAGGTCATTGTTATTGCGAAAGAAGGCTGGCACCAGGGCGTTTTGGGAATAGTAGCTTCAAAACTTGCGGATAAATTTTACAGGCCGACTATTGTCATATCTAAAACTATGGGTTTGTGCAAGGGCTCAGGCCGTTCCATAAAAAATTTTCATTTATTTGAAGCGCTGGCTGAGTGCAAGGATTCTTTAAACTCTTTCGGCGGGCACAGCCATGCCGTAGGCCTTATTATAACCGATACTAATATAAAAAATTTTAAGGATAGGATTAACCATTTTGCCAGAGAAAAATTAGTCTTAGAAAATTTGCTTCCCAGTCTTGATATTGATATGGAGCTGTCTTTATCGAGCCTTAATGAAGAGATTATAGCCGGATTTGAAGCTTTGGAGCCTTTTGGCACGGGAAATCCTGAACCATTATTTTATACGAGGGGCCTTAAGGTAAAAGGAGAGCCGCAGGTTTTAGGCAGGGAGACATTAAAGTTTTGGGTTACCGATGGCAAGATTACTTCTCAGGCAATAGGTTTCGGGATGGCTGGTTTTAAAGACGCCCTTATTAATGCCGATACCTTTGATTTTGTTTATACCCCCAGAATTGATACTTGGCAGGGGCAAGGCAGCGTAATATTAGAGGGCAAGGATATATTTTTCAGGTAATCCTTTTAGGTCAGGCTTTTTTAAGGTTGCCTTTTTTGATGCATTTGGTGCAGACGTAGGCTTTTTGAGTCCGGCCTTTTAATACGATACGGATTTTCTGAAGATTGGGGAGGAATTCACGAGCGGTTGACCGGGCTATTTTGCTGCCTGTGCCGCCTTTTCTCTTTTTGAGGCCCTTACGGACAACGCTTTTTCCTGCCATTTGATTTTTACCGCATATAGCGCATATTTTTAGCATATTTTTTCTCCTGTAAAGACTAAAGTATACTTGAAAATGGCGGGTTGTCAAGTATAATAAATGTAAATGAACCTGTCGATTTTCTCGCTCAAGGTCGATTTTTTAACGCCAATGGTCTTTCGCATTTCGGTGGCTGCAGAACTCGCTTCATTTGCTCTAAGCAAATGAAGCTCAAACAGCTTCGCCATTCCAAGATTGTCAAGCCTCACGGCTTGACCTTGGAATTCCCTCAATGCTCAAGCTCCATTGGCTAAAATCTCCACTCGCTCGAAATATCGCCAGATTCATTTTTTAATGGTAACTATTATATTTAGCGGGTGGGTTGGGTTGTTTACGCAGCATGTAGTTTATGCGAGCGGCCAGGGTTCACCTGCTAAATAATTATCAGTGAGAGCGAGCGATGCTACGAAAACAAACCAAGACACACGCTATATTATATGGAAAAAATATTAGAAGGTTTAAATAAGGAACAGATAGAGGCAGTCACGCACAAGAAAGGGCCTCTGTTGATTATCGCAGGCGCAGGCACGGGTAAGACCACTGTTATTACGCGCAGGATTGCCTGGCTTTTGTCTGAAGGATTAGCCAAGACCAATGAAATATTGGCGCTTACCTTTACGGATAAAGCGGCAAAAGAGATGCAGGAGCGCGTAGATATTCTTGTGCCTTACGGATATACCGATATATGGATTTCTACTTTTCACGCTTTCGGCGACAGGCTCTTGCGTGAAAATGCCTTGGTGGCCGGGCTTGACCCGGATTTCAAAGTTTTAACCCGCCCCGAAGCAGTGGTATTCTTTCGCGAACATCTCTTTGAATTTAACCTTTCTTATTACAGGCCTTTATCCGACCCTACGCGCTTTATTGAGGCATTGATATCTTTATTCAGCCGCGCCAAAGATGAAGATATATCACCTGAAGAATACCTGGCGTATGCTAAATCGCTTATTTTAAAGTCAAGGCAGGAGACGCAAAATCTATCTTTAGAAGAAGAAGCGCGCCAGCAATTGGAAGTCGCCGAGGCATACGCTAAATATCAGGAATTGCTTGCTAAAGAGGGGATGGTGGATTTCGGCAATCAGTTTTATCTGGCACTGCAGCTTTTAAGGGAACATCCATTGATTCTAAAAAAATACCAGGAGCAGTTTAAGTATATTTTAGTAGATGAATTCCAGGATACGAATTACGCCCAGTATCAACTGGCAAAGCTTTTAAGCGGGGATACTCGTAATATTACTGTTACCGGAGACGACGACCAGTGTATTTACCGTTTCAGGGGCGCCGCTTATTCTAACCTCCTGAATTTTATAAGCGATTTTTCCGATGCCGATAAGGTAAGCATCATTCAGAACTACCGCTCTTCACAGCCGATTTTAGACAGCGCTTATCGCCTCATACAGAATAATAATCCCGAGCGTTTTGAGGTGAAGGCCAATATTGATAAACGCCTTGTCAGCTTGATTAAGGAAGGCCTTGCTCCGCAGCACCTGCATTTTGACACAAATTCTACCGAAGCCGATAATGTGGCTAAGATAATAAAAGAGAAAATTAATGCGGGTGGTTTTAAATACCGGGATTTCGCGATACTTGTGCGTTCTAATTCCGACGCCCAGCGTTTTCTGCAATCATTAAATATGCAGGATATACCCTGGCAGTTTAGCGGTAACCAGGGGTTATATTCGCGGGAAGAGGTTAAATTGTGCATAAATTTTTTACGCGTAGCGGCTAACCCCTCGGATTCTCTTAGTTTGTATTATCTGGCAAGTTCCGAGATTTACTCTCTTGACCTTTCTGATTTAAGCCTCTGCACGCATTATGCCAAGCGCAGGAATAAAACACTCTACTCAGTTTTTATGGATATAGATACGATACCGGAGTTAAAAGACATAAGCGATAAATCAAAGGATAAAATAGAGGGTATACTGGCTGACCTCAAAAAGTTCCTGAAAGTTTCCCGCGAGGAGACTACCGGCAGGCTCCTTTATAGTTTTCTGACTGATACCGGTTTCCTGAAGAAATTGACCCGTAATGCCAGCCTTGAGAATGAAACTAAAATACAAAATATCGCTAAATTTTTTAACATTGTGCGGGATTTTGAATTAGTAGCCCGTGAAGACCGCGTAATAAGTTTTGTAAATTACCTTAATCTCCTGATTGACGCCGGAGATGACCCGCCTACGGTAGAAGCCGATTTTGATGCTGACGCGGTGAATGTGCTTACCATACATAAAGCAAAAGGGCTGGAATTCAGAGTTGTCTTTATTGTCAGTCTCGTGGAAGGGCGTTTCCCGTGGCCGCACCGCCGGCAACCCATAGAATTGCCGGATTTTTTAATAAAGGAGGTATTGCCGACGGGTGATTATCATGTCCAGGAGGAGCGCAGGCTCTTTTACGTCGGTATGACGCGCGCAAAGGACGAGCTTTATTTGACAAGTGCCGCTGATTATGGCGGCAGCCGCCTCAGGCGCATCAGCCATTTTGTTTTAGAAGCGCAAGGTAAAAACGCAAAAGAATTTGAAAAAAAGAAATCCAGCGCCATTGAAGCAATAGAGCGCTTTGCCCCTAAAAAGGAATCCAGCCAGCCGCGAATCACGGGAATTTCCGAAGGCAGGTTTGTTCCTTTAAGTTATTATCATATAGATGATTACCTGACTTGCCCTTTAAAATATAAATACGTGAACATATTACGCGTGCCCATCATGGAACACCACACGGTTATTTATGGCCGGGCTATGCACGAAGCTGTAACTAAATATTTTCAATTTAAGATGGCAGGCAAAAAGATGCCCATTGCGGGTTTGCTGAGTGCATTCAAGGAGAGCTTTGACCCGCAAGGGTTCCTGGATGAAAAACATCAGGAGGAGCGTTTTCGGGTCGGAGAAGAAGCGTTAACCAGATTTTTTAAAGAAGACGAAAAACGCGATGCCCGGCCCCTGTATATTGAAAAAGATTTCTCGTTTATTTTAGGAGATAATAAAATTACAGGCCGTTTTGACCGCATAGATATGGAAGACGATGGGCCGGTTATTATGGATTTTAAAACTTCAGAGATCAAAACCCAGAAAGAAGCGGATAAGCGCACGAAGGAGAGCATGCAGCTGGCCCTTTACGCGCTTGCTTATCAGTCTGTGTTCGGGCAATTGCCTAAACGTGTTGAGCTTTATTTCCTGGAATCTGGTATAATAGGGGCTAACCAGCTGCATAATGAGGAATTAGGTAAAGTAAAAGATAAAATAAACGAGGTTTCGCAGGGCATACGCAGCAGAAATTTTTCCGCAAAACCTGCGTATATGGCTTGCGCGTATTGCGCGTATAACCAGATTTGCCCTTTTGCGGTCAGCAAATAGGATAAAATGAATAAACTTTTAATGCCGCCATTGGTAATAGTTTTTTTGTTCCTGTTTGTTTTAGTTTTAGGGTACATTGATTATGTAACAAGCCCTTTGCCTCTCATGATTTTTTATCTGATACCTGTAGCGCTGGCTGTATGGTTAGTAGGCAGGTGGGCAAGCTTAGTTATATTGGCAACCAGCGCCCTGGTATGGTTCTTTGGCAATAATGCAAAAACATCTCTTTATTCCCGCCATTTAATAATTTACTATTATGATTTAGCCGCAAACATAGCTTTTTTCCTAATTTTTATCTATATCCTATATAAACTGAAAGAAGCGTTTAAAAGGGAGCAATTATTCGCCAGGATTGATTATTTGACCGGAGTATCAAACAGGAAGAACTTTTTTGACTTAGCTGCCAGAGAAATAAGCAGGGCAGCCAGGTATAAATACCAGCTCACGGTCATGTATATTGATTTGGATGATTTTAAGCGCATAAATGATTCCTTCGGCCATAAGGCCGGTGATGAGCTTTTGTGTGTATTTTCCAGGACTCTTCAGGAGAGCGTCAGGTTATCTGACATTGTCGCGCGGCTCGGAGGCGATGAATTTGTTGTTTTATTCCCGGAAACCGGATGCGAGGCGGCAAAAATTACTATCCAGCGGATTAAGGAGAAACTCTTAAAAACCCTGCAGCAGAACAGGTGGGATATTACTTTTAGTATCGGCGCAGTGACATGCGTGCATCCCGCATGCGATTTTGACACGATTATGGCTTTAGCTGATACTTTAATGTATTCAGCCAAGAAAAGCGGGAAAAACGGCATAAAATATGAGGTATTGGGAGGCGATAACAAGGTTTGCGGGCCATCCGGCCCTGACGCAAAATAATATATGAATATATTGACTTATAATATAAACTAATATATAATAGTAAAAATTAAAAAGGAGGTGAATAAATTGGTTTTGATTAAAGAAAAAAAACAAGAGATTATCAATGGTTTTAAGGTTCACTCCAGGGATACCGGTTCAGCCGAGGTGCAGGTAGCAATTTTGACTGAAAGGATTAACAACCTGGCGGAGCATTTTAAGTACCATAAGAAAGATTTCCATTCTCGCCGCGGCCTTCTTATGCTTGTAGGCAGGCGCCGCAGGCTCCTCAATTATCTCAAGGATAAGAGCATAAAGAAATACGAAGAAGTCATAGAAAAGCTCAACTTGAGAAAATAAATCCGTCTTTTTATCGGACTTAATAACAGGATACTGTAAATACGGGATAATCTAATGAAAACTAAATTTGGGAATAACGAACTGGTTTTAGAAACCGGGAAGATGGCTAAACAGGCTAATGGCTCCGTTGTTGTCAGCTATGGCGGAACCGTAGTCTTAATCACTGCTTGTATGTCTAAAGAACCGCGGGAAGGGCAGAGTTTTTTTCCCCTTACCGTAGAATATCAGGAGAAGACATACGCCGCAGGCAAGATACCGGGCGGCTTTTTTAAGAGAGAAGGCAGGCCATCCGAGAGCGAAATTCTTACCTCCAGGCTTATTGACCGGCCAATCAGGCCGTTATTTCCCGATGGGCTTTTTAATGAAATCCAGATTATGGCGATTGTTTTATCAAGCGACGGAGAGAATGATCCTGATATCCTAGCCGTAACCGGCGCGTCGGTAGCCTTGTCCATATCCGATATTCCCTTTAGCGGCCCGATAGCATGCTGCCGCATTGGGCGTAAAGATGGCCAGTTTATCTTGAACCCTACATATGCCGAAATTGATAGTTCAGATTTAGATGTGGTGATAGTCGCCAATGATAAGGGCGTTGTGATGCTGGAATCTAAAGCCAAAGAGGTATCCGAGGAAGTATTTATGGATGCCGTTAAATTCGGCTTTGAAAGTCTCCAGTCCATCCTTAACATGCAAAAAGAATTTGCAAAAGAATACGGCAAGCCCAAGGCGGACATAAAATATAAAATAATAGACCCTGCGCTGCAAAAGAAAGTTGAAGGGTTATCTGTTGAAAAATTAAAAGAAGTTTATAAATTAAGCAAGAAAGAAGAACGCGAAGAGGCGGTAGATTTACTATCCAAGGAATTGGAGGTCAGCCTTTCCCTTGAAGGTTATTTGGCAGCCGATGTCAAGATGGCCCTGGTTGAAGTAGAAAAGAAACAAGTAAGAAAGAAAATATTGGATGAAAATGTGCGTATAGATGGGCGCGGCTTCAAGGATATACGGCCTATTACCTGCGAAGTTTCTGTATTGCCGCGTACCCATGGTTCAAGTTTGTTCACCCGTGGACAGACACAAAGCCTTTCTGTTACTACGCTTGGCACAGGAGAAGATGAACAGCTCGTTGAAGCATTAGAGGGTGAGAAGTATAAAACTTTTATGCTGCATTACAGTTTTCCTCCTTTTAGCGTAGGAGAGACCGCCCCTGTACGTGGGCCTGGCCGCCGCGAAATCGGCCATGGAGCTTTGGCTGAGAAGTCACTCTTGGCAGTTATGCCGTCCAAAGAAAAATTTCCTTATACTATCAGGGTAGTATCCGAAATACTTGAATCTAACGGGTCTTCCAGTATGGCTACGGTATGCGCGGCAACCTTATCATTAATGGATGCCGGCGTCCCCATAAAAGACGCGGTAAGCGGTATTGCCTTAGGCCTTATTAAAGAAGGCAATAAAGCGCTCGTCTTGACTGATATCACCGGCCTTGAAGATCATTTCGGCGATATGGATTTCAAGGTTGCGGGTACAAAGACAGGCGTTACCGCGGTCCAGATGGATTTAAAAATAGACGGTATAAGCTTAGATTTATTAACGAAATGCCTTTCTCAGGCAAAAGAAGCAAGATATTTTATTCTGGATAAGATAAAAGAGGCATTGGCTGCTCCGCGCCAGGAATTATCTGCGCAAGCTCCGCGTATTGATGTGTTAAAAATAAATCCGGAAAAAATAGGCGCCCTTATCGGCCCAGGCGGCAAGACCGTAAAGAAAATTATAGCTACAACGGGTGCCAGCATAGATATACAGGACGACGGGACAGTTTTGGTTGCTTCTAACGAAGCTTCTAAGTCTCAAGCGGCAATAGGTATGATTAAAGCCATAACTGAAGATGTTGAAGTCGGGCGTACCTATATAGGTAAGGTAAAGCGCATAATGGCGTTTGGCGCTTTTTGTGAAATTGCGCCCGGTAAAGAAGGCCTGGTGCATGTTTCTGAATTAGCCGACACGTTCGTGAAGAATGTTGAAGAAGTCGTTAAGCTTGGGGATGAAATCAAAGTTAAAGTCATCGGAATAGATGAATTAGGAAGAATCAATTTAAGCAAAAAGCAGGTCCCTTCAGAAAATAGCGGTTCTTAAGCGCAAATAATAAAAAGTGAAAGAACGTAGATTAAACGAGGTCAGAGGTGTTATCCTCGTAGCTGCCGGGCTTATGGTCTTGGCAAGCCTCATAAGGTTTGAACGCCTTGACTTAGCAAATTACACTACTCACCCTAATATCCCGCCCCATAATTTACTAGGCATATTCGGCGCGTATCTTGGCGAAATAATCGTATTCTTATTCGGCAGGCCTGTAAGTTTTCTCGTCCCGGTATTAATCCTGATGTTGGGAATAAAGTTTTTCAGGCAACAGATACCTTATTTAAGCATACCCAGGATACTGGGAATGATAATCCTGTTATTATCCATCAGTTCATTAATAGGGATGTTTAATTTTGGGAGTGAGTTTTCCAGGTTTTATTATGCCGGTTCCCTGGGGGCTGTTATTTCCAAGTTTGTTACTACGTATTTCAGCCGGTTGGGCGGATTTATCATATTCAGCACCTTTATTGTATTATCACTTGCATTAGTCACCGAAATCTTAATTTCTTCATTGTTTTCAAATGTTGTAAATAAAGCCAGCCTTGTTGTAAAACCAATTTTCAACCTTAATAAAAAAATTAAGGAGCTTCCTGTCAGGCGCGCGCCGCCTGTTGAAAAGAAAGAACCCAAAGAATCCCTGCCTGCTGCTATGGCAAAGCCAAAGATCCTTGAGTCTGTCGGCAAGAGCATGCAGTTTTTAAAACCCAAGATTCAGATAAAAACAAAGCCGGTTGAGGAAACAAAGATAAAATCGCCGGAAGTAAAAATCGGGGATTACCACTTGCCTTCGCTTGATTTGTTAGATTCGCCTCCTCCGTTTGAAGCCCGGCAGATTAAAGAAGACCTTACTGCCAATGCGCGGATATTAGAGGAGACTTTGGATGACTTTGGCATTTCGGTTAAAGTAACGGATATTGAGCGGGGCCCGATAATCACGCGTTATGAATTGGAGCCTGCCCCGGGGGTAAAGCTAAACCGTATCGTGGCATTAAACGACGATATTTCCCTGGCAATGAAAGCACAATCGGTAAGAATTGTAGCTCCTATACCCGGTAAAGCCAGGGTAGGCGTAGAGGTTCCTAATATGCAAAGCAGCCTTGTTTATTTAAAGGATGTGCTTGCTTCTGCGGAATTCCAGAAAGCCGATTCAAAATTAACTCTCGCTCTGGGTAAAGATATTGCCGGCCTGCCGGTAGTTACCGACTTAGGAGAGATGCCTCACCTTTTGATTGCCGGGACAACCGGTTCAGGCAAGACCGTGTGCATGAACTCATTGATTTTATCCATGCTTTTTAAAGCTACTCCGAATGAATTAAAATTTTTAATGGTTGACCCGAAGATGGTAGAACTGGCGCCTTTTAATGGTTTGGCTCATCTGTTGTGCCCTGTTGTGACGGACGCCAAAAAAGCTTCTGTTGCCCTCAATTGGGTAGTGACTGAAATGGAAGAGCGTTACCAGCTTTTAGCCAAGGTAGGCGCCAGGAACATAGAGGCATATAATAAAAAACAGGAGAAGCTTCCTTACATTGTTGTTATTATTGACGAGCTTGCTGATTTGATGACTGTAGCGCGCGACCAGATAGAGAATGCGATAACGCGTTTAGCGCAGCTCTCCCGCGCAGTAGGCATACATTTAATTCTTGCGACGCAAAGGCCTTCGGTTGATGTAATTACGGGAGTAATTAAAGCGAACTTTCCTGCCCGCATATCCTTTAAGGTAGCGTCTAAAGTAGACTCGCGCACCGTGTTGGATATGAACGGAGCTGATAAGCTTTTAGGTAGAGGCGATATGTTATTCCTGCGGCCGGGCGAATCAAAATTAATCCGCGCCCAGGGGTCGCTGCTTAAAGATAAAGAGATAGACAGTATAGTCTCATTTGTTAAATCTCAGGCTGAGCCTGTTTACGACGAAGAAATATTAAAAGAACAGCAGAAATCCGGCGTTGTAAACGGGGAAAAAGACGAATTTTATGACCAGGCAGTCAGGGTTATTATGGAGAGCGGCCAGGCATCGGTATCTATATTACAAAGGCGTATGCGCCTGGGATATACACGCGCTGCCCGCATTATTGATATGATGGAGCAGGAAGGTATTGTGGGCCCTTTTGAAGGCAGCAAGCCCCGCAAGATTTTGATTGATAGGGAAGCCTGGCTTGAGAAGGACATAATGCCGGAGGTAAATAAGGGATGACAGAGTCAGCCGGAACAAAACTTAAAAACCTGCGCCTGCAAAAAGGCCTGAGCCTTGAAGATGCGCACAAGAAGACAAAGATCCACTTAAATATCCTTAAGGCAATAGAAGAAGACAGCCTGGTAAATTTCAGCCCTGTTTATATCAAAGGGTTCTTAAAAATCTACTGTAAATTCTTAGGCGTTGACCCGCGCGATTGCATACCTGATTATAAAGAATCCCAGGCCCCCATTAAGCGCGCAGCGGATTTAAGAGAAAAATCCGCCCCTTCTTTTAAATTACCTTCGTTAAATTTTTCTTCGCTAAGGGGCATACGTGTAAATTTTAAAGCATTAGCCACAGTTTGCGTAATAATTTTGTTTATTATCGGGTTATTTAATTTAGGTAAATTTATTTCTTCTAAGGCAAGCCGCATATCCAAAAAGGCCAATGCGCCTGCAGGTACTATTTCTAAACCGGAAAATAAAGCTGCTACGGCCAAATCGCATACCTCGGCTGTAGTAAAAACTATAACGCTGGATATACATGCCAAAGAGAATTGTTTTATACTGGTAAAATGTGACGGCAGGGTTATGTTCCAGAATATACTAAGGAAAGGCAGGTCTGAGAGCTGGCAGGCCAAAGATAAAATTGAGCTTTCTTTAGGGAATGCCGGAGCTGTTGAGTTGGAAGTAAATGGCAAACGTATCCCGGGCCTTGGCAGGAAAGGGCAGGCGCTTAAGAACATATCAATTACTAAAGAGGGTTTAAGCATAAAGCGATGAGAAATAAAGATAAGATCGGAATTTTGAGCCTTGGCTGCCCCAGGAATATAGTTGATTCGGAGAATATCCTGGGTATGTTGAAACTCAAGGGATACCCTATCGTAGATATGGATAAGGCGGATACGGCGATAATCAATACCTGCGCTTTTGTAGAAGATGCCAAGGCCGAATCAGTAGGTGCCATATTGGATTTAATTGATTTAAAAAGAAGAGGAAAGCTCAAGAAAATAATTGTTTATGGGTGCCTCGCCGAGCGTTACAAAGATAAATTACAAAAGGAACTGCCGGAAGTTGATGCTTTTGTAGGCAAGATTTCCCTGAACCATAATCTTGCTGCGTTTCAGATTACTCCTGAACATTATGCTTATGTGAAGATATGCGAAGGGTGCGTAAACAATTGCAGTTATTGCATTATCCCGGAGATAAAAGGAAAATTCACCAGCCTAAAGATGGCTTCCGTGTTATCCAGAATAGAGGAGTTGAATAAAAAGAAGGTTTCAGAAATAAATATCATCGGGCAGGATATCACAGCTTACGGAATTGATTTATACGCGAAGATAAAGCTGCCTGAACTTTTAAGAAAGGTTATCAGGAAGGGCCCGGATATCGGATGGTTAAGGCTTCTTTACCTGCATCCGGAGCGCTTAAGCGATGAATTGTTAGGATTGATTAAAAATGAGCCGAAGATTTGCAAATATATAGATTTACCCTTACAGCACATAAATAACCGGATATTGAAGTTGATGAACAGGCGTACAGCCAAAAATGATATCTTAAGGCTTATTGAGAAAATCAGAAAAACAATTCCCGGCATAGCAATACGCACTTCCGTTATAGCGGGATTTCCTTCAGAAACAGACAGGGATTTCAGGGAATTAATGGATTTTATTCAAGATGTAAAGTTTGAAAGGCTGGGCGCATTCATATACTCGCGGGAAGAAGGCACGCAGGCGTATAATTTCAAGAAACAGGTTCCCCTGGAAATAAAGAGGGAGCGTTTTAATGCCATTATGTCCCAACAGCAAAAAATCTCTCAGGAAGTAAACAATAGATTCCTGGGTAGAGTTATTAATGTCCTGATAGATGAAAAAGACGGTGATTTTTATTTAGGGCGCAGCCAGTTTGATGCCCCTGAAGTTGACGGAATGGTTTATGTGGATTCTGCCAGGCCTTTAAAGCCAGGCGACTTTGTAAAAGTAGAAATCAGTGATACATTAGAATACGATTTAGTAGGCAGGGTGATATCATGAACATAGCCAACAAATTAACAGTAGCAAGGATTATTCTTACTTTTGTATTTATGTTCTTTTTGTTCTGCCACGGGCCGTGGGCAAAGGTTTTAGCCCTGGCAATTTTTATCTTCGCCGCTTTATCGGATTTTTTTGACGGCAGAATAGCGCATCAAAAGAAC
>JAQTVG010000110.1 GCA_028706895.1 Candidatus Omnitrophota bacterium | reverse complement strand
ATTCATCATCTTTACATACATTCCCATCGTGACAATCGACGGAACGAGTTCCCATTCCTCTGCCGGATAATGAAACTCTAGCCTTTGCAATACCTCTATTATGTTGGCAACCCGTTAATACTGGCGTAGCAAGCAAAAGCATACTAACCCAAATCAATAATACATTATTCCTCACAGTAACACCTCCTTTCCTAAGCTTCTTAGACCGTATTGATCTATTTTTTAATTTAATAAAAACAAACCAACCAATAAAAAGGCACCTCCTGTGCGAAGGTGCCTGCGATTTACGTACATTTTAACGCCATTACCGCTCCTTTAAAAAAGGAAACCTGGCCTTAGTCTACCTGTTGAGCTGTTAAAAACATAGATTTTTCTAAAGCAGTAAAGAAATCCTGATATGTTAACGGGTCTTCTACGGATTTTACTCCGTATTGGGCATTTGCCCTTACTAATAACTGTTTCTCTCCCCTTTGCCTGACAGTTACGCTCATGGTAACGGTTTCGTATCCGGCGAATTTAGAGCCGGTAACCGAGCCAAGCGTAAAATCAGCTTTTTCAATAACAAAATCCAGGTCCTGCATCGTGCTTATTACAGTCTGCATCATTTTCTTTTTATCTGTTGTGTCAAACGCCCTTGTCTGGATGCTCCTTAATTGCACCTGGCTCTCTTCGGTTCCAAGCGCGCTTGAGGCAGGAGTAGCGCATCCGGACAAACTAACAACTAAACACAACCCTAATAATACAAAGAAGTAATTTCTTAATTTTCTCATATCTTTTGAGCCTCCAGGAATATTGACTTTGATAAGCTATCAAAAAACTTCTGATACATCAGCGGCTCATTAATGGTCTCTACCCTGCTTATTTGATTACTCATGTTCCAGACAATACGCTGAAAGGTAACCCGAACCATCATCTTTTTGCCGTCCAAGCTCGGCCGCGCGATAACCGATGCCTTTATTATCTGGGACTTATCGCAGCGTGCTGTATTATTAGAATAGCTTCCGCCTACCGCGGAGAGCATATCAAGCAAAACCGCTCCGGCAATTTGACCCTTGCTTGTGGCATCGGCTTTTTTAGAAGCGGAAACCAATCCTAATTTAGTCTCGCTGTCATCTAAGGTAAAACCTAAATCCTGCAGGACCCCAGCCACAGCCGAAACAATCTGCTCTTCATTGGTAGTATCATATTGCCTTGTCTGCAGCTGCCTTCT
Organism: Candidatus Omnitrophota bacterium; assembly: GCA_028706895.1. Classification (GTDB taxonomy): domain Bacteria; phylum Omnitrophota; class Gorgyraeia; order Gygaellales; family Profunditerraquicolaceae; genus UBA1562. The sequence continues at coordinate 3,398 of JAQTVG010000110.1, read as the reverse complement.
TTCCAGGTAACCTTCGCTGGGCTTTAAAAATCCAGCAGGCGCGCTAACACAGCCGATTATCCCTAAACATAAAAATGCGACAAAAAACTGCTTTAAATAATAAAATGGCTTATTCACGCTATTATATTTTAGAAGCTGGAAGAGTGATACGCGAAGTCGCGCACTTTCTTATCCGCGTCAAATTTGATGACTATGGTCAGCGTCCTTTGCGAAGTAGAAGCTGCCCCTGAAGCGCCGCCTGCGGCCGCGAATATCAACCAGACACCGCCATTACTGTTTGAGTAAGACACATCTGTGGCTATCTTATCATAAACCCACACTTCTAACCTGTTTTCATCGGTAGATACGATATTGGGCGAGCCCAAAGCTTCAATAACCTGGGAAGATGGCATACCGATGCGGATTTCGCGCTGGACTTTGCCTACGGTTACCCTGTCACCGGCGTCTGATTGCACTGCTTTCATATGCGAACCGGCAGTTGAACACCCGGATAAAAACAACAAGGTTAAAAACAACGAACAAATCTTGCGCATAACTCCTCCTTTTTAAAAAATAGGAGAGTTCCTTGTTTAGAACTCTCCTAAAAATTTAAATTGCCCACTCCATTACTGCTCCTATGTAATTGATTTAATTATATCGCTAAGCGGGGGTTTGTCAATGGGTAGTTTGAGGTGATCACAAATTGTGACATCCTAATCAGGCGTGTTTCAGGATTTGTTCCCTGATATTCCTAGATAGAGGAGCAACTTGAAGCTTAACAGTAAAACCTATGAATAACAAAATCTTCTCCAAAGTAGCAATGCTACTGAACTCACCATTCTCAATTTTGGATATATGCTGTTGGGTGACACCTGCCATTTTAGCTAATTCACCCTGGCTTAGTTTATGTTTAATGCGATAGGCAATAATGGGCTTGACGATTCTTAACTTCTGCTGATCAAGCTCATATTGTTCTCTAAAATACGGGTCTTTCAGTTTTTCCTTTAGATGTTCATTAACTAAGTTCATTTTACATCTCCTCGCATGCCATGAAATACTTTCATTCTTTGTAAAGCCAAACTTAACTCCTGCTTAGGCGCTTTATTGCTCTTCTTAATGAAACCATTAGTAAAAACAACTAAATCCCTGCTGTAAAAGAAATAAATAACCCTTACCGCGCCCTCCATTCCCTCAAATCTAAGTTCATAAATACTTCTACCGATATATTTCGCATGCGGATACGGAAGCCGCGGCCCAAATTCTTCCAAAAGCTCTTTCTTATAAAAAAACTTTCTCTGCGTCCTGCTATCTAAAGAATTTATAAACTCCTCAACAGGAGATTCTCCGGAAGCAGTATTGAAATATAGACATTCATACATAGCCGCAATCACTGCTCTCAATTAGAGTATACAACTATTTGGTTGTATTGTCAAGAGAGTATTTTATCTCCTTTCTACTCTAATAGACGCAAAAAATGGCAAAATCTAACGGGATTTTTAGTAAAAGGACTGGTTAAATACTAAAACGAGGTTTTGTTAATGGGCCGGCTTATTTTTCTTTCAGCGTCTTGAACGCCCAACGGACAAAGCGGATAAAAGCAAAAACAGGATAACCCAATATGGCTGTGTTTAAGCCCAGAGACATCATTTTTATATATGGAGTATAGCCCACAAGAGAATATCTCATATTTTGCACGACTTTGAACTTGGCATCCTGGTGCTGGATAAGATAAACATTATTTAAATGCCTGGCTATAAAATATACGGCTAATCCCACAATCACGATTCCCAGCAAAATTAATCCTTCTCTTGCTACGATTTTCTTATAGTTCATTTTATTATGCTCCTTAAATTATATACATATTAGCTCATAGAACAGGTGCCGCCGCCTAATTTTGTTTTATAGAGTTTCTTATTGTAGGGCAGTTTCATCAAAAGCATTCCCATCAGGCAGTTATCAGTTAACCCGGCATAAATCAGGCCGCAGCTGACGAATACAGGAACAAAAATAAATACCCAATGCGCAAACAAAGCCAACATTATCCCTGCCAATACCAGGCTTCCTGCAATAAGCCGCACCTGGCGCTCTAACGAAATACCGCCTTCTCCTTTTATGACAGGGAGGCCTTCTTTCTGCCAACGCTGCATCCCTCCGTCCATTACTTTCACATTGTGGATACCTGCCTGTATCAGCATATCTGCCGCCATAGGTGAACGGTTTCCTGTGCGGCAAAAAACTATATACCCCTGCTTAAACTGGCTCAATTCATCTATTTTGGCAGGAATTATATCTATGGGCACATTTGTTGAATCTTTAATGTGCACCTGGATAAACTCTAAAGCAGAGCGCACATCTAATAATTTAACCTGAGGGTCCTTTGCTATAAGTGCCATAGCTTCCCGCGGTGAAATGATTTCTAAAGACGCGGCCTGGCCTTCGCGGTTGACCCGTATGATATTATCAATATTAAACGGCTTAGGGATAACCTTTGCGCGCATATTTTTGACGAACGCCTCTTTATTTTCTTCTTTTAGAAAAGGGTTATCTATTTTTTCCCTGGCAATGGTTGATGAACGTTTTTCATGGTAATCGTGGCCGGGGAAAACGAGCGTATCATCAGGCAGGGCTTTTAATCTCTGGAGAGTATCAAACATGGATTCGGGAGAACCATTTTGAAAATCCGTGCGCCCGACGCTCCCTATTAAAAGCACATCCGCGGTAAATAGCCTGCCCTCTCCGTACAAGCTTATTGCGTCATCTGTATGCCCGGGAGTATATATAACCTTAAAGCTGGCGGCCCCTACGGTTATCTGGTCATTGTCTTTCAGGCGCGCGTCTGCTACGCTAGATATTGCCTTTTCGTGCATTAATAACTGCGCTCCATATTTTTTCTTTAATATTGCCGCCGAAGAAAAATGGTCTGCGTGCGTATGAGTATCCACTATAAACTTAAGGGTGAGTTTATTTTTATTTAAATAACTGCCGTACTCTGCGGGCAAGCTTATGTGCGGGTCGATAATAAGAGCTTCGCCTTTTGAGCTCAATATATAGGAATAACAGCTTCCTGCCATAAATTGTTTTGCTTTAAAATCACCTGTCATATTTACCTCCTTCGCGCATAAAAAAGGTACCCTCTATTTCCTGAAAGGTACCTATTATTTACGTGCATTTTAAAGGCATTGCCGTTCCTTTTTGTGAAAGACTCTCCTTATTGTAACGCCGGGCGGGCTTTTGTCAATGGATTGGTTCTACTTTTTTTCTGGATTTAGATATTCGCAATATTTTATTTAAAGCCCCTCTTATATCTTCTATGTCGTTTTGAATTATTTCAACATTCGCAGTCTTGATATTTTGCATTAAGGCAGAATTCTGCTCATAATTTTGCCTTTCCACATCTAATAATCGCATACGATACAATA
>JAQTVG010000109.1 GCA_028706895.1 Candidatus Omnitrophota bacterium | reverse complement strand
AAATTAGCCAAATACAGGGATTCTTTATCTGCGGTAATCCCTGAGCGGGTGTTCACTAAAGAACCTACAGCCGAGCTTAAGCCTAACCAGAAAGACCGGGATACCCTGCCTGCTTATGAGACTTTAGACCCTATACTTAAAGCCTATATTGAAGAAGATAAAGATTTGAAAGAGGTCGTTGGTTTAGGTTTTGACGGCAAGATTGTTGAAAAGGTGTTTGCCATGGTAGACAAAAGCGAATACAAACGCCGGCAATCGCCCCCGGGGATTAAGATCACCCCTAAGGCATTTGGAAGAGACCGGCGGATGCCGATTACGAATAAATACAGAGGGTAAGATGTATTTCCAGACACTGGTAAACAGGATATCGCCAAAATTAAAAGGAATAACCCATAGGCTCAACGGCCGCTTTACCTTCTTTAATGACGAGGACTTATATCAGGAAGCCATGTCGCAGCTTTGGGTAGATTATACCGGCGGAAAACTGTTTGATAAGACCGATAGCTATATATTGCAGGGTTGCTATTTCCATCTTAAGAATCATATCCGTAAAGTCCAGGATAAAGCCTGCCTGGTCAGCATGCAGACCTTGATAGGCGAAGAAGAAAATTCAGAATTAGAAAGCCTCTTGTGTTTAGAAGATCCTAGGTCATGTTTAGAAGATACCCACAACAAGATTTTAATAGAAGAAATTATGAACGACGGCCTGACCACCAGAGAAAAAGAAGTTTTTTCTCTCTGCCTGAAAGGCCTGACCACCAGAGAAATCGGGAAATTATTGGGCATCTCCCATGTGATGGTGGTAAAATTAAGAAGCAGGATTAAAGATAAGTGCCAGAAATTTAAAGAAAGTGTTTAAGTGGGGTTACCAAGCCCGGGCTTTTTTTACTTGTATAGTTGAAGGGTAGTAAAACACGGTGTACGTGTAGGGATATAAGGGCGTTCTTATAAAGAGCGCCATTTTTGTTTTTATAGGGTTTTAAGACGTAGGCGTCTTTTGATTCCAGAGATGGAGAGAAAGGCGCTTTTTTATTTTTTAGCACAAAAAAAGGAGGAGAGAATGGTAAAGAAGGCAATATGCATGTTTGTTTTGGTGTTTTTCTTGGGGTTGTCAGCGAATGCTTTTGCGGAAACAGAAAAAACCGGCTTGTTATCTGATCTAAAGGTTGAAGTCAGCGGCGGTTTATCCGTATTCAGCCAGTATATCTGGAGAGGGTTTATTATGGACAGGGACGCCGTATTGCAGCCGGAAGTCTATGTATCAACTCCGGCAACAAAGTTCGGCAAGCTGAAGGTGGGCATGTGGGTTAATGAGGATTTGCAAAACAGTGACAATTTAAATTCGGATGAGTTCGATTACATTATTGATTATACCTACGATTTCAAACACTTAAGCGTTTCCTTGGGCCACACCTATTATGATTTTACCGGCATCAATAAATTCAGCCGCGAATTTTATGCGGGGATATCGTTCCCCAGCCTTTTTTTAAGCCCATCGGTTTATTACTACCGTGATTATGGAAACCACAATAGCGGCGGAGGATTAGGCAATTATACCGTAATAAACGGTGCTTACAGCCTGCCTTTTGTTTTAAAGGGGTATGGTTTGAGCCTGGATTTATCGGGGCATGTGGGCTTCAACCACAACTTATTCATGGATGGAGACGGCGGGGATGTGGCTTGGAAAATCGGTTTGACTATGCCGCTCACCAAGAATCTAAAATTCACCCCTAATGTCAATTACTCGATTCCCTTTGGTGATCTTGCCAGGGAGTCACGCGGTAATCAGAAAGCACGTTTTTATGGCGGCGGCACGTTGGTGTGTTCGTTCTAAATGAGAAAGGGGGAGAGATAATATGTTCCGAAAAGTATTTATATTGCTATTCACCGTAGTAGTTACATGTATGGCCGGCATATGCTTTGCGCAGGATCCCAACGGCGCAGAGACGCTGGCGCAGAATCCTCAGGCACCTGTTGATTATGTGTGGGTGTTAGTCTGTGGATTTCTCGTTTTCTTTATGCAGGCCGGGTTTGCTATGGTCGAGGCAGGGTTTTGTCGCGCTAAGAATGCAACTAACCTGATGGCAAAGAACACCATCGATTTTGTTTTGGCTTCGCTAGTTTTTATGGCCGTTGGTTTTGCTTTCATGATGGGAAATGACTATAAGGGCCTAATTGGCATATCAGGCTGGTTTTTGCATGGGGAAAGTTATGATGTAGGCAGATATTTAGTGTTTTTCTGGCAATTGGTTTTTGCCGGCACTGCGGCAACGATTGTTTCCGGGGCAGTTGCGGAAAGATTGAAATTCAAGGCGTATTTTCTATATAGTCTTGCAGTCGCAGCAATAATCTATCCTATATATGGGCACTGGGTATGGGGGGGCGGCTGGCTTTCCAAGCTTCCTTTTGGCTTAGGTCATGTTGATTTCGCAGGTTCCGGAGTCGTGCATACCATAGGAGGTTTTGTGGGTTTAGCAGGCGCTATTGTCCTTGGCCCGCGGTTCGGTAAATTCGGCAAAGACGGAAAACCAAGAGCTATTCCCGGACACAGTATTGTTCACGCAGCGCTGGGTACCTTTATATTATGGTTTGGTTGGTTTGGTTTTAATCCGGGCTCAACATTTTCCGCGCATCAATTGAGGATTGCTGTTATCGCCGTCAATACAAACCTAGCGGCGGCAGCAGGGGCAGCGGTTGCCCTTCTTTTGGTATTTATGAAAACCAAAAAATGGGATGTGGGTATGATGTTAAACGGTTGTCTTGCTGGTTTGGTGGCGGTCACCGCGCCTTGTGCCTGGGTAGAGGCATGGGCAGCAGTGGTTATCGGCGCGATAGCCGGTCTTTTAGTGGTTATAAGTGTATACTTTTGGGAGGCGAGAGGAATTGATGACCCTGTTGGGGCAGTAAGTGTTCACGCGGTTAACGGGGTATGGGGGCTTATTAGCGTAGGCCTTTTTGCAGACGGTACATACGGGCTTGGTGTTACCACGGAACCGTTTGTTAAAGGGTTGTTTTACGGCGGCGGTTATGGCCAGTTAATTGCTCAAGCTATCGGCGCAGCAGTATGCGTGACCTGGGCCTTTGGCCTTGGTTATATTGTATTTAAAGCAATGGATAAGTATTTTGGCGTTAGAGTTGCACCCGAAGAAGAGCTAAAGGGGCTGGATGTTATTGAGCATGGAACTCCGGCTTATCCGAATTTTTATACCACAAATCAGGAGTAGTTTATTAATCCAATTTTGCCGCTGCGCTTAAAAGCGCAGCGGCAGGGAGGCTTAAGAGATGAAAAAAATTGAAGCGGTTATCCGGGTCGAAAAACTGGAAGAGATTACGGGAGCTTTGGAAATATTAAGCTGCCCCGGCATGATGATTACGCATATTGAAGGTCATGGCCGGCAAAAGGGCCTTACCGAGCAATTCCGCGGGAGGGAATACAAGGTCAATTTATTGCCTAAAATAAAGATCGAGATAGTTGCCAAGGACAACGATGTGGATAAGATCGTAGATACTATAGCCAAGATTGCGAAGACGGGCGAAATCGGCGATGGGAAGATCTTTATTTCTGCCATAGAAGACGCTTTGCGCATACGCACAGGAGAAAAGGGTAATATAGCGATATAAGGCCAAATGATAGATAACGAATTAGTCCGAAAAATACTGCAGTTAAAAGAAGAGAATGGTTACACTTTGTACGATTTGTCCAAGAAGCTGGATATCCAGGTTACTACCATAGAAAGATGGTTGCAGACAAAGCGGATAAATAAAGTTTACGCGGAATTAGTGAAAGAAAAACTTGAACTAAAATAGTCCGAAACCGGCATCGGTAGAGGAAGATTTTTTTTGTTTATTTTTTGCACACTTGATTAATCAAAGGGTATTGTTAGCAATCAATAAAAGGAGGAAGAAATGATTAGTGCAGGAGATACGGCGTGGGTTTTGATGTCATCGGCCCTTGTTATGCTGATGACTCCGGGGCTGGCTTTTTTCTACGGCGGGATGGTCAGAAAGAAGAATGTTTTAAGCATCCTGATGCAATGTTTCATCGTTTTGTGCCTATTGAGCGTGCAATGGGTGTTATATGGATATAGTATTTCTTTTGCTCCCGGAGCGGGTTTTTGGGGCGGGTTTAAATGGTTTGGTTTAAACGGAGTGGGCCTTGAACCTTACGCTGATTACGCTGCGACCATTCCGCATCAGGCGTTTATGATTTTCCAGGCGATGTTCGCCATAATCACTCCCGCTTTAATCCTGGGAGCTTTTGCTGAAAGGATGAAATTTTCCGCTTTCCTGGTTTTCATATTGCTCTGGGCGACTTTTGTGTATGGGCCGGTTTGTCACTGGATATGGGGCGTGGGTGGATGGTTAAGGTCATTGGGCGCGCTTGATTTTGCCGGCGGCACAGTGGTGCATATTAACGCCGGAATTGCTGCTTTGGCTACGGCATTATTTATCGGGAAGAGAAAGTGCGCCGACAAATGCGTCCCCGCTCCGCACAACATGCCCTTTGTGGTTTTAGGCACAGGGCTCTTGTGGTTCGGCTGGTTTGGTTTTAACGCCGGCAGCGCTTTAGCGGCAAACGGCCTGGCAGTAAATGCCTTTGTGGTGACCAACACAGCCGCCGCCGCTGCAGGTTTAAGCTGGGCGTGTATAGAATGGCTGCGTAACGGAAAACCGACAATATTTGGCGCAGCTAGCGGTGC
>JAQTVG010000108.1 GCA_028706895.1 Candidatus Omnitrophota bacterium | reverse complement strand
CGCCGCAGTATAAAAAGACAGGCAGTACCGGGTTGGGCCTTGCTATATCAAAAGGGATTGGGCAAAAACACGGCGGGAAAATTTGGGTTGAATCCGAACGCGGCAAAGGCAGCAAATTCAGCTTTTTACTCCCCATAGTAGAAAGGAGGGAGAAGTAATATGGCAAAGACAATTATGCTTGTTGATGACGAACTGGACCTTTTGAAAGTTACTTCCTTTCGCTTGAAGCGCGCCGGCTATGAAGTTGTAACTGCAGTAGATGGCCAGGCGGCATTGGATTTGCTCAAGGGAAATAAACCCGATTTAGTACTGTTAGACGTGCATCTTCCTATAATTGATGGTTACGAAGTCTGTAAAAGGATGAAAGAGAATGAAGAGCTAAAGCAGATACCGGTTATTTTTTTCTCTGCCACTTCGTCTGCGCAAAAGATTGAGGCAAAAACCAAGGAATTAAACGCCCAAGGGTATCTTATAAAACCTTTTGAGGCGGAAAACTTAATAAATATTATCAAGAAATTGATCGGATAGCCGTAAGACTTCCCAATGGTTGATTTTCCGTAAAAAAATATGAGCAAGGATGTAAATAAATGCCTTGGCTGTCAGGAGTATAAAAACTGCAGGGATTCTTTCTCGTCGTGGTTTTTCTTTATATTAGAGATAATATGAAAGTAGAAATTCCAATCGCAGCAGGATATCCTTCTAGAGACAGCTGGATGAAACATATAGGGATATTTCTGTTAACCGTACTGTCTTTATTCATTTTTGGTTATACCTACGGAACAGACGCAAATCTGGATCAGGTTATTCCTTTTGTGCACAAGATATCCAATCCCGCCCTCTACGCCCAAGACCCTTACGTAGCGACTCTTTCTTCTTTTCCCAGTTTATATCCTAATGTTATTGCGCAACTCGGAAAATTTTTTCCATTGCCTTTCATCCATATCTGCTTTTATCTTTTGGTAAAGTATATGGTGCTTTTAGTGGGTTTTAATCTCGCGCAGCATATTTTCTCAAGGAAAGAGACGAGTTGGCTTGCTTGTTTTCTCCTGGCAGTTTCTCCATTGGTTAATAAATGTAGTTTGCTGGGAGAAGACCCCTTGATAAAATCAATATTTTATCAGACTACACTGGTAGGTCCTTTTGCGTTATTGGTATTGTTGCTTTTTATGAAGAAGAAGTATGTCGCAAGTTTTTCTATGCTAGTTTTAATTTATTATTTTAACGGCCTTATTGCAAATTTTGTATTGGTCATGTTAGCATTTGCCAGCGTTAGGCAGATTAAATCTGTTTTACGAGGTTGGATTATATTTATTCTTATGTTGCTTCCCTGGCTTATCTGGTATTTAAGCATTACTAGGCCAGGCGGAGGTTTTAGCCCTTCTTTTCTTATGAGCCTAAGAAGCTGGTATTCGGGGCACTACTTTCCGTCAGAATGGGATTTGCCAAAGTGGGAGAATGCGATTGTCTTTTTGGTTTTCTTCTCGATATTTCTCTATCATGGCTTGAAATACGCCCGGTCGGCAAGGCAAATAGAAATTTTTATATCCAGCATAGCTATTATGTGGCTTATTGCATTTATTACGGGAGAATTAATTTATGTTCCACGTATTGTACTCTTGCAGTTTTTTAGAAGCGATATATTCTTTATCGCTTTCGGATTGATTTTTGCGGCGGAGTATATTAGGAAAATGATAGAGACAAAATCGTTACAGTATACAGCGTTAAGCGGCTTAATCCTTATTATTTTGATTGAGGTTAAGGAGCCGCGCTTTGCGTTACCAGTATTGATAGTATACACGCTTTCGCTATTGCCTTACAGGTTTATATATAAGGCATCTGTGGCGGGGTTTCTGATTTTATGCTTTGTCTTGATGTTTAGATATTCTTTTTTTATGGAAAAAATAGTACTGATTACATTGCTTCTGGGATTGATATTAATAGTTAGGGCGCAAGATAGGCCAGTAGCGTCAACACGCATCAGGGTTGTACATATTATTATTGTTTCTTTGATAGTAGTTTCCTATATTCCTGTAATTATGTATCGCATGGAAACTAAGGATTTTGCGCGCAAGGCGCAGGCTCGTCAGGACTGGGAGGAGCTGCAGCGCTGGGTTAAGGCCAATACGCCTGTAGAAAGTATATTCATAGTGCCGCCTTATAGGGATGGTTTCAGGGTGTTTTCTCAGCGTTCTCCGGTGGTGGAATGGGTTGATGGTTCGGCAATGCATTGGGCGCCGAGTTTTGAAAAAGAATGGACTAAGCGGCTGCGGGATATGGAATATAAAGAATATGGCGCTATTACTTCTCTGCGTTTTACTGAAGTAGAAACCACTGTTTCTACTGAGGAAGGAGAGAAAATTATTGTTTCTCATCCGCGGGCTATGTACGCAGCGTATATATATGCCAGTATGGATGAAGCTAAATTGGTTCAGTTGTCCAGAAAATACGGCGCGGGGTATGTAGTGAGAGAAGATGATGCTTTAGAGACGTTTCCTTTAATTTATCGAAACCGGACATTTCGTCTTTATCGCATAGCAGATAAATTGAAATAAAACGTTTTTCTTATAGAAATCCCCTCGGCCTAAAACAGCACAATTGTTTTGAATCTTGCTTAAAAGGCAGTCAGTTAATGAAATGAAGGAACAACCATTAGCTTCAGATACTGTAGATTGCTCGATAGTCATACCGATTTTTAATGAAAAAGATAATATTCCGTTATTGTATCGTGGTTTAAAAAGAGAAACAGAAGGGATTGGAAATAAATTTGAGATTATTTTTGTTGATGATGGTTCTTGGGATAACTCAATTGCAATTCTGCAAAAAGAAACCCAGGGAGATTATTGTGTAAGAATGGTGTCTCTTCAACGGCATCTTGGTAAATCGTTTGCTTTACAGTCTGGTTTTGAGCTTGCGCGTGGCCAGTATGTTATGACTCTGGATGGAGATTGTCAATATGACCCTGCAGACATAAGATTATTTTTAGAGAAGATAAAAGATGGTCGTTTTGATGTCTTGTGTGGATGGCGCACACACCGTTGCGATCCATTTTCAAAGATAATTTTTTCCAAGTTGGCCAATTATCTGCGCAGGGCTGTATTCGCAGAATCAATACATGATGTAGGGTGTTCTTTCCGAATTTATTCGCGGGAATCTTTAAAAGGTATTTGCCTCAAGAGGGAACAGCACAGATTTATTACGGCAATCTTGAAGAAAAAAGGTTTTTCAATCGGCGAAGTCGCCGTACGTCATTATCCCCGCCTTAGCGGCAAGAGCAAATATGGAATTTGGAACAGGCTCGTGAAGAGTATTCCAGACTTCCTATCCCTTATTTTAAGTAAAAAGCAACACCGATGAACACAACGAGTAATTGCGCTAAATATCACAGCAAGAATATCTTTGTGCAAATTGGACTAAGGAGATTCTTTGGTAATGTTGTCCAGGCGCTTAAGGGTATACAATTTAATAGCGTGATTGACGTAGGCTGTGGAGAGGGGTTTGTAGGTTCACACCTTAGGAAGGTATATAAAAATAAGTTTTTCTTAAAAGGGGTAGATAAAAACTATGAGGCCCTGCAGATTGCGGATTCTGTGGAGGTATTTGACGGTTTAGTGCAGGCAGATATATATCAGCTGCCTTTTAAAGATGTTTCCTTTGATTTAGTGGTGTGTACCGAGGTGCTGGAGCATCTTTTAAATGTCGAGAGCGCGTTACAGGAGTTAAAGAGGATTAGCAGGAAATACTGCCTTTTAAGCGTTCCCGCAGAGAATTATTTAAGGTTTTGCCGTATTCTTGGGTTGAAAAATGTAGCGTGTTTAGGCAGGCATCCGGAACACCTTCAGTCTTTTAGTAGAAGTTTTTTTTGCAGTATCGTTAATCGCTATTTTAATATCCAGAGTATACGCGTTTCTTTTCCTTGGATTATTATTCTTGGTTCAAAATGAAGAATAAAATTATATTATGGCTGATTTTAATTTCCGCTTTTTTATTGCGGATATATAAATCAGGACAGATACCATTCTGGGAAGATGAACTTTGGACTTTATACCGCAGCAACCTATCTGTAGTCGCTACTTTGAAGACACTCGTTTCTCTGCCAGTTCATCCGCCTTTCTACTATTTATTGATGAATTTGTGGGTTAAATTATTCGGCGCCAACGAATTTATTTTACGTTTTCCCAGTATTATTTTTTCTATGTTATCTGTATTTTTTGTTTTTAAATTAGGAGAGTCTCTCTATAACAGCCGTATTGGTTTATACGCAGCGTTACTATTAGCCTTTTCTCCTTTTAGCATCTATTATAGCCAGGAGGCAAAAGGTTATGCTATGAGTTGGGCCTTGTGTATTATTTCCTTTTGGCTGTTTTACCGGTTGATGAAGAAATTCCGCGCAGCAGACTTGGCAGCGTATATACTGGTTACCGCAGCCTCTTGGTATGCATCGTATATAGGGGTCATATATACCCTCATCCAGTTTTTCTGTCTTTTTGTGTTTCAAAAATCGTATTCAATCAGAAAATGGCTCTGGGTATATATTTTGATAATAGTATTATATCTACCCTGGTTTAAGATTTTCTTGGCAAATTCGATCTGATTACATACAGTGGATACCGGCTACGGATAGTTACTTTCTTCAGGCGGGTATGCATATCGACCAGATGCTCCATTTGCCCACATCTTTTAGCATGCGTATCCTGCCGCTGAGTTTAATTATT
>JAQTVG010000107.1 GCA_028706895.1 Candidatus Omnitrophota bacterium | reverse complement strand
GCGGTTAGAATCCTGATAGATAATACTGACAATCTCCCTGGCGTTATCTTTATCCAAAAGCGCGCCCTCTAAAAGCGTCTCCGCATAACCTTTTATGCTGGAGATAGGTGTGCGTAGTTCATGAGAAACATTAGCCACAAAATCCTGCCTTATTTTTTCAAGGCGCCTTAATTCGGTAATATCATGAAAAACTAAAATCACTCCCTCGAGCTTATCGTTGCGCAGTATCGGTACGCCATTTACTTTTAGAATCTTTTCCTCGGGAATATTAACGATTATTTCTTCCGTAGCAAGGCCTTGCTTTCCCTGAAGAATTCTGTCTATCATATCCTGCACCGCTACATTTCTTATGACCTCAAGGGGCTTTTTGCCTTCAGGGGCGGTATCAACAAAGAAGATTTTCCTTAAAGAAGGGTTCATTAATATAATCTTCTCTTTATCATCGGTAACAATCACTCCCTCAAACATGCTTGATAAAACCAGGCCAAGCTTCGCCCGTTCAGAGTTAAGTTTTTCTATTTTGTCTTTTATCTGGTCGGACATAGAATTTAAGGATTGCGCCAGCTCTCCGACTTCATCGCGCGTGCGAACAGTGGCCTTCTTTGAAAAATCCCCCTGCGCCATGGCCTTGGCAACCTCCGTCATTTCGCTAAGGGGCCTTGAAACAAACGCTGAAACCAAGAATGTCAATCCCAGGCCCAATAATAAAATACCGATAACACTTACTCCTACTATTTTATATACCTGCGCTTCAAGAAACGCTATATCCCGTAAAGGCACGGAGAGCCTTAATATACCTTCAACTTTCCCTTTCCCGAAAGGAACGGCCATATAAAGCATCTCTTTCTCAATAGTGTAACTGAAGCGCTTACTCATTCCCATCCCTGCCTTAAAAGCATCTTTAATCTCAGGCCTATTTGAATGATTCTGCGCTCCGGATAGCTGCTCTTTCGTAAGGTCCGTATCACCTAAAACTTCTCCATCAAGGCCGACAATAGTTACGCGTAACCCTAAATCCTGGCCTATTTTTACCGCAATAAGCTGAAAGTCAACAGTATGATTTTTATCAGGCAAAGATGCTTCTAAAAGATCTTTGCTTAAGGCGAGCTGATGTTTAATATTGCCGGGGATGTTAGTCTCTATATAAGACTTAAGATGATTTATAAGATAGAAATAGCCTGCTGAGGTAGCTAAAATAACAACAAAACAAAAGATAAATGTAAGTTTCCAATGAACCTTAATTTTCATCATCTTCGTTAAATCTATAACCCAAACCCCTGACTGTCTCTATTTGCCTGCCCATCTTGCCAAGCTTCTCTCTGAGGCGCTTAATGTGGGTATCTACAGTGCGGGTATATACATCGGTGTGCATATCCCATACGTCAGATAGCAGCCTGTCCCGGGACTGGACGCGGCCGGCGCGTTCAATAAGAGTGACCAGCAGCTTGAATTCTATCGGAGTAAGCTCTATTTCTTTATTACGCGCTGTAACTTTATGCCTGGGAATATCAATAACAAGTTCTTCTTTTTTGATGATATCCTTAGGAGATTCTTCGGGCTTGCCCCTTTTTAATATTGCCTTTATGCGCAAGACCAGTTCTCTCGGGCTAAATGGTTTTACCACATAATCATCAGCGCCAAGCTCAAGGCCTACGATCCTATCAACCTCTTCGCCCTTGGCTGTAAGCATTATAATGGGGATGTTTTTAAGTTTGCTATCCTGTTTTATAACCTTGCACACTTCAAAACCATCCATTTTGGGCAACATGATATCCAATATAATTAAATCTGTCCGTTCTTTTGCCAAAATGTCCAGCGCTTCCTCGCCATCGTCTGCAAGAACACAACTGTAGCCGGCTTTCTCTAAGTTGTATTTCACAAGTTTTGAGATATGCTTGTCGTCTTCAATGACTAATATATTATCCTGAGGCATTAAGAACTCCTTATTTATGATATTTTACCACCATAGCTTGGAATATCAAGGGTAAAGACGGTAACTAATGGATTATTCCGGGGTTAAAGAAACACCTTTAAGATTACTGCGGATTAGGCGGTATTGTCTCCAGAAGTTTATCTACCTGTGCCACGCCGTCCTGATTGCCATTATTCTGAAAAATCTTTTTCGCTATTAACAGGATTTCTTTGGCTTTCTGGTATTGCCCCGTATTATAGTAGGCCTTGGCTATAAGTTCATAAGCCTGTAAATCTTCGGGCTGTAATTTTAAAGCGGTAAATAGATAAACTATGGATTTTTGGTATTCCTTCAGGTAAAAATATGCCGAGCCAAGGTTGTAATTAACGTCGGGGTCTTTGGGATTTATCTCCCATGCTTTCTCTAAAGAAGTTACTGCCTCCGGATATTTACCATCCATTAAATACAAAGACCCTTCAAAAAGGTAAGCAGCGTATTCTTTGCTGATGGCGCCTTTATTTAAATCCGACAGGATACTAAGAGCGCCGTTTATATCGGTTAACTCTCCATCAAGTTCTTTTTGAGCTTCTTCAAATCTGCCCTCTGCAGCAAGCCGCACTCCTTTTTTAAAACCAGTAGTATTAGATGGGCCCTCTTTCTGCAGCCCGGAAATATAAGCATCCTTCTCTTCTGTCTTTTTCTGCAATTGGCCTATTGTAGCTATGGCCTTATCTAAATCATCCGTAGTATCAGCCATGCTTTTTTCTAAATCACTTTTTTGCTGATAAGCAATCTTAACCAATTCAATATTACGGCTCAACTCTTTATTAAGCGCGGCATTTTCATCCTTAAGGGTATCTTTGTCTTTTTCTAAATCTTTAAGATGAATTACGGCTCCATTCAAATCATTCTGGAGCTTATAATTGCGCATATAAAATAAAATGCACAGCGCCACCCCTAAACAAGCTAATATGCCAAAGATAACTAAATAATTTCTAACCGGCTTATCCACAATCAATCTCCTTCTCCTGGGCTTAAAGAATATGCAGCGGAACCAGATATTCTTGTAACATTAAGATTACGGCTGAGACAATAAAATAATATAATATTTTTGTGAACGGATCATTAAGGAAGTGTGAATTCTATGTGAATATTGGATGGGGGATATCTATGCTATATATTATTTACCGTGCCTGATTCTTTTTTCTATTTCTTTGATTTTCTCCATATATTCTGCGACTTTCTGAAGCCCTTTCTCGTCCTGCCTTTGCTTATATAATTCCTGCGCTTTCATAAGATTATCTTGAAATTTCATAAGTTGATCGGACATAAAATATACCAGGGCAAGGTTATAATATATATCGGGATTAGCAGGATCTTTCTTTACGGCTTCCTGATAATATTGGGCGGCTTCCTTAAATTTCCCCAGAGAAGCGTAAATAGCGGCGCTATTAGTCAGCGCATCAACAGAAGCAGGCGCCAATTTGATAGCCTTTGCATAGAATTTAAGCGCTTCTTCCGGATTACCCAATGATTGGTACAAAGCAGCAAGGTTAAAAGAAGCCTCGCTATATTGAGGGTTAATTTCTATGGCTTTTTGAAAATTCTGTATGGCGCTGTCGTTCTGGCCCAAAGAAGCATAAGCCATAGCCAATACATTATATGCCCTTGCATAATCAGGATTTATTCCTATAGCTGCTTTCAGATGCGCGATTCCCTCTTCGGTTTTTCCATCCTGCAATAAATTCAGGGCTTTAAAAAAAGAAATAGCGTATTTATCGGTTATTTTACCGCTATTCAAATCCCTGATAACAGACAAGGAGCCTAAAGATGTGGCATCTTTATTGCCGCTCTCCAGGTTCTTTTTAAACCATTCCTCGGCTTCTTTAAATTCGCCCTTAGCTGCATAATCTATCCCCTCCCTATGTTTATAATGCCTTATTTGGCCGGAGGCGTCTTGAGCTAACAAACAAAATGGTGTGCATAATAATATGCCTATTAATAACAATACAATTAAGTTTTTTTTCTTCATTTTTTCTTCCCCCCGCAGGCATTCACGCATACCCCGCAGACATACTGGTCAACGAGGCGCATTTTCTGGAATTCTTTTAATTTCTCAAAACACTTTATGTGGTCAAAGTCTGACGAGTTATCTTTAATTGCCCCGGCAGGGCAGGCTTTAACGCAGAGTTTACAAAAGCCGCAATCTTCTTTGGTTTTTTTATCCAACTTTAAAGGCATATCGGTCAATATTGAAACGAGGCGCAATTGGCTGCCGAGGCGTTTATTCACCAGAAGGTTATTCCTGCCTATCCAGCCAAGGCCGGCTGATATTGCCAGCTCTTTATGCGAAAGATGAGCCCTTTGGTTTTGCCAATCTAAAATCTGTGAAGCGGGCACAGGTAAAGCAGAATAGCCTTTATCCTGTATAAAATTAGCTATCCTGATAGCTGCCTGATCCAGAAATACATTCGCGGTCCGGTAATGATGAAAATATAAACGCGTGGGCGCCTCAGCTATCTCTTCTAAAACGCTGGAAGATAACCGCATCCCCAAACAAACTGCCTTATCAAGTTTTTTTAAAGTCTCCCTTGAAAGAGAAAAATTATTCTTTATTTCAGATATATCCGCTACGCCAAATAAATCTATGCCTAAATTCAGGCAGAATTTCTTAAGGGCCAAATAGCTTTTGTTCTTATCCATTTATTTTGCGTAAATACACCATTAAAATTGAAATTGCCGCCGGGGTGACCCCGGAGATGCGTGATGCCTGGCCTAAATTAATCGGCTTAAATTTACTCAGCTTCTCTTTTATCTCGCGGGATAAGCCCGGTATATCAGCGTAATTTAAATCCTGGGGCAGCCTTATCTTTTCTAAA
>JAQTVG010000106.1 GCA_028706895.1 Candidatus Omnitrophota bacterium | reverse complement strand
GGCGCAAGCCTATCTCAAGGAATATTACAGCCAGGAATAGGCCGAATAAGGCCAGGGCGATTCTTTGGGAGAAGGAGGTTTTTCTGTTCATCTAGTTTACTGTTAATAACTTTTTTATTATAATGGCAGTGCCTTAAAATGTAAACAAAAAACCCGCCAAAAATCCTGGCGGGCTTTTGCCTGTTATCTGCCTGTTTAATGCCACCTATTTACCGTATTTTTCTTTCATATTTTTAATCATATCCTGCACAGAGCCGGCATCAATTCTCAACTCAACCTCTCTTTTTATTTCAACTTCTTTCACCAGGTTTAAATCTTTGTCATATTTAACGAGCTTTTCTCCTGCCAATACAATAACGCCTCCGTCACTGGTAGCGACCATCTGCCTTTGCATAGACCCCATCATCTGCATCGCCATCGTGCCCATGCGCTCCTGTAACGCTTCTTTCGCCGCCGTTTTCTCCTGTGCCGCAGGTTCTTTTTTTTCTTCAGCGGGCTCTTGCGCAAAAACAACAATTGAAGAACAGGCCAAAACAATAACTGCAAAAATAAAAACCTTTGCCTTACCCATAATAATACCTCCTGATTTTTTAAAAACAGGCGTGTATCAGATCTCTTTTTCCGACAATGCCAATAATCCTGCCCTGGTCTAAAACAGGAATAGTATGTATGTTTTTAGTAAACATAATCCTCATTAAATTATCCACGGTTTCGTGCTGGCCCATGGTATAGACTTCTTTTGTCATAATATCCCTGACCTTTGCTTTTAACCTTTCATCCGCGCGCATCTTGCTGAAATCCAATGCCCCAACCCTGTCCTGAAGTTCTTTTAAAGTATAAATACGGTTCAAGGCTTTTAGCATATCAGTCAAAGTGATAATTCCCACAACCCTTCCGTCATCATTGACTACCGGTATACCGCTGATTCTTTTATCTCTAAATACTTCTGCCGCGTCTTTCAATAAAACATCAGGCGAAATAGTTACAACTTCCTTTGTCATTATTTCGCTAATAAACATACTGCCCCCTTTTTGAAAAATAAAAACCAAGACTCATCTGTTTATAGAATCTTGGTTTTCTTGCTTTATACGGCTGCCCCCTCGGAGGACAAGCCTCCATATATCTTTGGGACACATTAAAATGGTTGCGGGGGCCAGATTTGAACTGACGACCTTCAGGTTATGAGCCTGACGAGCTACCAGACTGCTCCACCCCGCGAGTTTACTATAACGCAAATACCTTTATAACGCAACAATTATCTATCACGCGGAACTACTTTGATAGGAATTTCGCCTTTGCGCACCACGCCCATTTTTGCCCTTGCGATCTTCTCCTGGTAAATCGGGTCGTTTTCTATGCGCTTGAGTTCCTGCTGTAAAAGAGCATTTTCCACATTCAAATACTTAATCTTTGTTTCCAAGTCCTTGTTCTTGTCTCTTAATTCCTGGAGTTTTGTGTACCCAGGCAAAAATATAATCAGCAAGAAAAAAAGAACGCCACAAATATAAAACGCCTTCTTAAATATCATCTTTTAAAAAGACTCCCGGCATAAACTGCTTTTTTACCAAGCTCCTCTTCTATTCTTAAAAGCTCATTATATTTGCAAATCCTGTCCGTGCGGGATACTGAACCTGTCTTAATCTGCCCGCAGCCCGTAGCAACGGCTAAATGCGCGATAGTCGTATCCTCGGTTTCTCCCGAGCGGTGCGATATGATTGCTTTGTATTTATTCTTCTTGGCCATACCGATTACTTCAAGCGTCTCTAGAAGCGAACCAATCTGGTTTAGCTTTACAAGTATGGCATTACCTATTCCATCAGCAATGCCTTTTTTAAAAATCTTGGGGTTAGTGACAAATATATCATCACCCACTAACTGCGATTTATCCCCTATTTTTTCGGTCATCTGCTTCCACCCTGCCCAGTCGTGTTCAGAGAGCCCGTCCTCAATAGATAAAAGAGGATATTTACCAAGCCAGCCGGCGTATATGCCGATTAAATCAGTAGATGATTTTCTGGAATTTTCAAAATCATATGCGCCATCCTTGGCGAATGAACTGGCAGCGCAATCTAAGGCTAAGCTGATATCTTTTCCGGGTTTATATCCAGCCTTCTCAATTGCTTCAAGAATCAAGCACAAAGCTTCTTCATTAGAATTAAGGCTGGGCGCAAAACCGCCTTCGTCGCCTACAGAAGTAGATAATCCTTTTGACTTTAATATTGCCTTCAGGTTATGGAATACTTCCGCGGCATACCTTAAAGCTTCGCGAAAACTCGGCGCCCCCACCGGCATAATCATAAATTCCTGGATATCCAGGTTATTATCCGCGTGCAGGCCTCCGTTTAAAATATTCATTAAAGGCACAGGCAAAATTTTCGCGCTATTGCCGCCTAAATATTTGTATAAAGGTTCTTTTTTTGCCAAGGCATCTGCTTTAGCTACTGCAAGAGATACTCCGAGGATGGCGTTAGCGCCTAATTTAGACTTATTTTCAGTAGCGTCTAAATCAATAAGGAGTTCGTCTATTTTATTAAAATCAGGCTTTAAACCTTTTATCTTTGAGGCAATTAAGGTATTTACATTATTCACGGCTTTTAATACCCCCTTGCCTAAATATTTTGTTTTATCGCCATCTCTCAATTCTAACGCTTCTTTTTCTCCGGTAGAAGCGCCCGAAGGCACGGCTGCGCGCCCCAGGATGCCCGAATCTAATGTTATATCAACTTCTACTGTGGGGTTTCCCCGTGAATCCAGAATCTCGCGCGCAAAAACTTTCTTTATCTTTGCCATAGCTAACTCTCCTGTAAGTTTATAGAATTATTATTAATAATATAGGAATTAATTTACCTTAAGAAAGGGCTTTAGATAAAATAGTATATCACAATTTATAACCGGGTCAACAAAAAAACAATATCCTGAATAAATTCAAAGTTTAAATCTCTATATTAAGTTGACACAATTATAAAATTATGGTAATTTAAACCGAGGTGAATAATATGAATACGCGAAAAATTAAGATTTTCTTTCAATCCCACTGGATTGCCATTACCGTAGCGATCCTTACCTCCATTCTAGCTATTTCTTTTATACTTTTCCTGCGCAGCTCCATTACAGCCTGGGCCACTTCCGAATCCTATTTTAAAAAAGCAGCTCTTGCCCAGTATGGCCTCTTCTTTTATATATTTCTTGTCCTGCAAGTAATAAGCCTTCCTTTGAGCGGCGCGCTCTGGATTTGGCTTATGCGGGGTGGCGCGATGAAATTCACGCATATAGGTAAAAAACCCGTTGAAGGCAGCGATATAAGAATCCACTGGCAGGATGTTATAGGCATGGAAGAAGCAAAAGAAGAAGCAATGGAAGTGGTGCGCCTGGTTACTGACCGCGCAAAAGTCCAGGCAATCGGAGGTAAAATACTAAGGGGTATATTAATGATGGGGCCTCCGGGCTGCGGTAAAACGTATCTAGCCAAAGCAATTGCTACCGAAGCAAATATGCCTTTCATAGCCATGTCAGGCTCAGAATTTATTGAAATGTTCGTGGGCGTAGGGGCCAGCCGTATCCGCAAGCTCTTTAAACAAGCCAGGCAATTGGCTTATGTGGAAGGCGGGTGTATTATTTTTATTGATGAGCTTGATGCGGTAGGCGCGCAGCGCTCAACTGACCGCGGCTTCGGCGGACAGACAGAATCCAATACCACCTTAAACCAGCTCCTTATAGAAATGGATGGCCTTAAAGAAAAGGACTACAATGTAATCCTAATAGGCGCTACCAACGCTCCTGAAGGATTCTTAGACCCGGCATTGCTCAGAGCCGGGAGATTTGACCGCAAGATTTACGTTGAACTGCCAAACCTTGATGAAAGAGAAAAACTATTTGATTACTATTTAAAAGACGTGAAATACGACACAACAATTGACCGCGTAAGGCTTGCGAGGCTTACAGTAGGAAACAGCCCTGCTGATATTTCTAACCTTGTCAGAGAAGCAGCGTTAATTGCCATACGTAACAGAAAAGCGGAGATTTCAATGAAAGAAATCTCTGAGGCGTACGACAGGGTTGAGATGGGCATTAAACATAAGGTTGTATTTACGCAAACAGAGCGTAAAAAAATCGCTTATCACGAATCCGGGCATGCTATCGCTATGTATTTCTTAGCGCCCCACAAGGACGTTTTTAAAGCTACAATCCTTGCCCGGGGAGGAGCGCTCGGATTTGTTATGCCGCAGCCGCGGGAAGAAATCCACGTGCGCACAAAAGAACAATATTTAGGAGATATAAAAGTAAGCCTTGGCTCGTACGCCGCGGAAAAGTTAAAATTAAAATCAACTACTTCCGGGGTAAGCCAGGATTTTAATACCGCGATGTGGATTGCCCACCATATGGTCTGGGAGTGGGGAATGGGAAAATCAGGCCTCGTAGGTAATTACAGCTTGTTAGAGACAATGCGTTCTGATTATGGAGTGTTTAGAGGCGAAAGCGTTTCTTTTGTATCAGAAGAAATAAAACAGCGCCTTAACAATGAAATCCAGGAAATATTACAGGAATGCCTCAAGGAAGTCGAAGACCTTTTACAAAAAGAATCAGCCTTATTGGACCGTTTTGCCCAGGAGCTGCTTGCCAAAGATGAGCTTAACTATGATGAGATTGAAGCCGTTTTCAAGGAATTTGGTAAAACCCGCCCTCCTATTATTTAATCTTATTTTCTTCATCAGTTTATCCGGATGCCAAAACCCCGCCTTGGAACCATCTTTTAAAGAGGAGAATATTCCTTATATCGTTAAACAAATATGCAAAGACGAATACCAACTGGATGTAGT
>JAQTVG010000105.1 GCA_028706895.1 Candidatus Omnitrophota bacterium | reverse complement strand
TACACTTAAACCCTTAAAAATCAAGCATTTTATTAAGCCTTCCAATAACTCAGGGCCGGTTAACGTTCTTCTTTCTATAAGGCCCTAGTAACCCCAGAAACTCAGGGTCTACCTGATTCCCCGAATCAATGACCTTGTCGCAATGGTATATTGCTAAATCATATTTTTTCTGCCGAAAATAGAACACGGCCAGATTAAAATGCCCGGTTGCGAAATCCGGCCGGATACCTACTGTTTTTTCCCAAAGGCCTATCGCTTTATCTGTCTGGCCTTTCTCGGCATATATAGATGCTAAATTGTTGTATGCCTCGACATAACTATGGTCAATTTCAATAGCCTTATGATACGAATCCATTGCTTTTTCTTTATCCCCCGATTTTTCATATAACAACCCCAGCTCAAAATATGCCACTTCCTGGCGCGGATTGTGCTCTATAATTCTTTTATACTCCACCGCTGCATTTTCGTATTGGCCGCAGGCCTTGTAAGAATCGGCTAAATTATAGCGCGCGGTTAAGTATCCGGGCTTAAGCGCTACTGCTTTCTTACAGCTAGATATAGCCTCTTCATATTCACCGATATCCATATATGCCTTACAAAGATTATTATAAATCCTCGGGTTAGATGGGGCATATTGCAGGGTTTTCTTCCAGAAACCAATAGCGTTTTTCCAATAATAATTCTGTTTAACCGTCAGGAAAGAATATAAAAATAAAATTAACGCTATCAAATACACGGCAAGCCTGCGAAACTTCTTTACGCTATGCATCATAAGTAAACCGTATGCAAGAGCCAAAAAATACCCTATAGATGGCAAATAAAGCCAATGTTCAGACATATAAGCATTCACAGGATATAAATTTGATTGGGGCAGCAGCGTTACAAAAAACCAAAGTATGCAAAAAGACACTAACTTGTTTTTCTCGCCCCTTTTAAACGCGTAAACTAAAAGAACAGCCAGGGCAATAGCTCCGAGGATAGCCCTTGGGTCAACCATACTAAACTTCCTGAACATATATTCCATATGTAAATTTAGAGGAAACAATAGGAGCCTGTAATATTCAGTTAAGGCCACAAAAAAACCAGGGATTCTTTGCAGGAAGGTTGTAGTATGCATAAAATCCTGTTCAGGCAGGGAGAATCTTAATAAAGTCAACCTTAGAATAATATAAATAAATGTTATGCCCAACACAGAAACAAACTCTGCCTTAAGAATCTTTTTCTTAAAAATGTAACTATGCATGATTATTAAGAGGGGAAGAACTAAACTATATTCCTTGGATAGTAAGGCCAAGATATAACTCAATAATATTAAGGTAAAAGTTATTTTGTTCCGGGAAGAATCCTGCCTTATGTATAAGCATAGGCACAACAAGATGAATAATGCCCCTAACAAATCTGCGCGCGCTGCTATATACGCCACTGTTTCGGTCTGTATGGGATGTACCAAGAACAGGGCGCTGGTAAGCAAAGACAATGCCCAATCAGCAAAGAGCATCTTTATCAACCAATATAAAACTAAGGCCACTAAAATATGCAGGATAATACCGGTTAAGTGATACCCAAACGCATTCAAATGCCATAGGGAATAATCGGCCATATACGTTAACATCTGCAGGGGCCGGTAAAAATTAGAATTATTTTTTGCCCCCGCTCCTATACTTTCCCCAAAAATTATGCCGATATTCTCCCAGCTTTTTATATGGAGGTTATTTTTTATCAGGAATTCTTCGTCCCAGATAAAGCCGCCATTTACAGAATTTAAATAGACTCCAAAACCCAATACTATTAAAACAATTATTAAAACAACCTGCATTGCTACCGTTATTTTTTGTCTCTGGATAAGCATCTTATTTTATATATACGAATAACTCTTTCAATATGTTATCTGCGATATTGTTAGCTAAAAGGCTGTTGCCTTTGGGGGTACAGTGGCCAAAGTCTCCACCAAACATATCCCGAAAGTATTCTTTATAACCTTCTTTAGCTACGGCATCCTTGAATATTTTTTCATTGTCTACGAATATTATGCCGCCGGTTTCTCCGACAATCTTCTTTAAAGGCGCTATACTGCGCATAGGATACTGTACACAGACTAACCTTATATTCCTTTTATCCAAGATTTGTTTTAGCTTGTGGTAATCACTGATAGTCATAGGGCTATAGTATTCTTCTCTTAAACTATTGGCCTTATTCATATATATTTTGGCTAGTTCATTGTTGCCCCTATCAGAATATAACCTTGCCAATGCTCCATATAAGCGATCGTTCTGAGGGTTAAGTTCTATGGCTTTTTTGAATATTTGCTCTGTTTCTGGAGGGAACCCCTTTTCTCCCGAGTAAAGCCTGCCCAATCCTACATATGCCCAGCTATTTTTGGGATTAAGTTCTATGGCTTTTTTTAGCGCCTGCTCTGCTTCCAAGAGCCTTTTTTGGCCTAAATAAACTCGTCCCAATACTGTATAAGCAGAGTCATTTTTGGGGTTAAGTTCTATGGCCTTTTTGAGCACCTGTTCTGCTTCCGATAGCTTTCTTTGGTCAAAATAAACCCATCCCAATCCTGTATAAACAGAGTCATTTTTGGGGTTAAGTTCTATGGCCTTTTTTAGCGCCCGCTCTGCTTCAGCGAATTTCTTCTCATTTAGATAAAACCATCCTAACCCCGCATAAGCAGAGTCATTTTTGGGGTTAAGTTCTATGGCATTCTTGAGGATTTCTTCGGCACAAAGAATATCCTCTTTTTTATACATTGGCTTGAATTTATCTTTGGCTATTAGAGTTGATATTCTCCTCTCCCTTGCCTTAGCCCTGGCATGCAGCCAGAGGAACCTGGAGAGCTTGTATACTTTTAGAGACCTGATAAAGAGGATTATTCTGGAATTGGAGGCTGTCTCGTAAGGGATATGGTCGCCCCAGTCATTTATTCCCATCATTGCCACTATTATATCAGGGCGGTATTTATCAAGATTGGCTTCTAAATCAGATACTATTGTTTTTGTGTTGGCACCGGCTAAACCCTCATCTATCACGCTAAACTTTATCCCGATGTTACGTTGGTTTAGGGTTTTCTCCAGGTAAGGGGGGTATTCTCCCTGGGTAGTGGACTCTCCCAGGCACATGATGCGGCAGACGCCCTTTTGTTTCATTGATTGAAGGTTCCTGTGCTCCTGTAGCGATGTTATGATAAAGCCGCCCAGGCGCAGGCCTATTTCAAGAATTGCTGCAGTCAGAAATAAACTGAATAATATGAGAATGACTCTTTGAGGCAATGATGTTTTTCTTTTTTCTTTGCTATATTTATCCATAATTCAGGTAATGGCAGGAATTACTGCTATTGCGCAGGAATAAGGCCGCAAGATTTCAGCGTTCCATAGATATACAATGCTGATACCTTAAGCGCAGCCGCATTTTTATGGCTTTCATCATACACATAATTAATAGCCACGTCTTGCGGGGCCATATTTAAGCGGTTAAACTCATCCAAAAGGTCAACAAATATGAGATCATCTGACTTTATGCTTTTCATCAACTCATGCAATGCCCGATAAGGATAGTTTTCTTTAAAATCTTTTACCATAACACTGGAAGTAGGAAAAATCACCACTACCAGCTTATTGCCTTGATTCCGGGACATTTGGGACATCTCTAATATTGCATTCTTAACGGGGATAAAATATTTAGGCTGGTGATAATAGTAATAATGCTCTATCTCGGATTTAATATTCAGCCTCTTTCTCTCTTTCTTTATCATCGCTTTTTTTATGCGGTAATTAAAATAACGCACCAAAGCGCTATGGCGCATAAAAAAAGTCTTCTCAAAATAATACTCGCCCGGCTCAGGGTCATTTAAGACATAATTTAGAATAATTAGGTCGGGATTATATTTCAGGCCTTTGGTTTTGAGCATCTCCATTTCCTGGAAAGTGCTGTAGCCTTCAACCCCAAAATTAAGGACCTCATAATGAATTGAAGGCGAGTTTTTATTTAACAGGCTCTCCAGCTGCATAGGCAAGGTATCGTTTTGGGCAAGCATATATGAAAAGGTTTCGGAATCGCCAAGCATAATTATGCGGAATGTCCCGGCGGGCTTTACCGTTGGATAATCCGGGCCGCGGAATCCATCGGAGTTTATTGATATATTTTTTGTCTTGGCTCCCGGAAGAAGCTCATAGCGCAGATACGGATTAAAACTCCTTCTGTACATCGGCCGCTTTACCCATCCGCCCATCTCCCAGGAAAGACGCATTATAATTTCAGCGCAAGAAAATACGATAAAAATGGCGGAAATAGAAACCAGAATATTAATTATTAAGCCTTTTTTCAATTAAATCACCTCTAAGGCAGCGTAACTACCAACTGCGGCTCTTTCGGGCTCACAATAACAATCATATCTTTGTATTTCAAAAGAATCCTGCATTTTTCTATTACTAGGGCATCAAGCCCTGAAAAATCCTCTTCTTTCATATAACAAAGGCGGGGCTTAGGATAAGGCGCGGCTAACGCCTCTTCTAATAAAGTTTTATCTTTAATCAGCGTAACGCGGGATAGTTCCTGGGAATAGAATAAAATAGACGACCTGTCCTGCTTATAAACAATAAACTCATATTCAGGCAGCTGCTTCAATATGCGGTCTATAACCGGAGCCATGCGGACAATTTCGTTAAAACGCTTGCTTTTTATATCAAAGGGGAAAGATAATATAAGAATGCTTGCTATTATCAAAATATATTTGATGCCTGAGGCTATCTTAAACTTAATATCATCCCTAAATAACTTTTCGCAGGCCAGGCCAACCAATAAGGAAGCCGCCGGATAAATC